>VGYL01000550.1 GCA_016872975.1 Planctomycetota bacterium | reverse complement strand
CGCTCCTGCGTCTGCCTGCGACCCGGGGAGCCGCGCCCCCCGAGTACCGGATTCTGCGCAACTGGCGCGCGCGCGGGTATCCGAAGCCGCGCTGGACGAGCTACGTGGTCGAGACCGAGCCGGGGATCCAGGCGATCGTGTACCGCCTCGGCAACGAGCAACTGCTCTCACGCCCCCACGGAGACGGCAAGCGGGCAATCCTGTACGTGGCCCATCAGTCCAGCGACGCCGAGCTGCGCGAAGAGCCGCTGCTGGCGGAGTTGGCCAAGGCCGAGCCGAACGCGGTTCTCTACACCGTCGATGTTCGCGGCATCGGCGAATCGCGCCCGGACACGTGCGACGAGAATTCCTACCTCAATGCCTACGGCAACGATTTCTTCTATGCCATTCACTCGATCATGCTGGACCGCCCCTACGTGGGACAGAGGACGCACGATGTCCTGCGCGTCCTCGATTGGCTCGGCAGCATCGGCCATGACGAGGTCCACCTCGTCGGCAAGGGTTGGGGGGCGCTGCCCGCCACGTTCGCGGCGGTGCTGTCCGACCGGGTCCGGCAGGTGACGCTGAAGAACGCGCTGACCTCCTACCAGGAGATCGCCGAGTCGACGGACTACGCCTGGCCGCTCTCGGCGCTGGTGCCGAACATCCTGTCGGCCTTCGACCTGCCCGACTGCTACCGGGCCCTGCAAGTCAGGGGCCTGCGGCAGATCGACCCCTGGGGCCCGGAGGCAAGACCAACCGCCAAGTAACACCTGTTGCACGAAACTCTCACGCACGGTTGTTCTGCCTGGCGTGATGCGATATGATTATGGTTGTCGGCGACGGCCGAGCCGGATGCCGGGCTTCCAGCAAGTAGGCTTGTGTTATGAAAAAGCCACGGATATACGTGGACACGTCGGTGATCGGTGGTTGCTTCGATCCGGAGTTTCAACTCTGGTCAAACGGGCTTGTAGAGGACTTTCGACGAGGAAGATTCGGCTTGGTGCTCTCGGATGTAACAGCAGCGGAGGTCGAACCTGCACCGAGAGTGGTGCGAGAGCTTCACCGCAAGCTTCTCTCGATCACTGAGATATTGCCCATTACAGAAGAGGCAACAGCCGTCTTAGCCGCCTATCAGGATCATCATGTGCTCGGCCCGCGCTTTCGAAATGACATGCTCCACATCGCTCTGGCTACCGTTGCCGCAGTTGACGTCGTGGTAAGCTGGAATTTCCGGCATATCGTTCGGCTGGATAAGATGCAGCAATTCAATGGGGGCAATCTTGAGCTCGGTTACAGGGCTCTGGCGATCCATTCGCCACGAGAGGTGACGACTTATGGCAGAGAAAGCGAAGATCCGGATCAAAGCCGTTGACCTGGTCAGGCGCATCCGGGATGAACAGGCACGATTGCTCACCGGAAAATCCAATGCGGAGATAATTGCCTTCTTCAGGAAAGCGGGGGACGCCGCGCGCCGGGAGGCGAAGAAGCGGCAATCGGCCCAGCGGCAGCGGCACAGCCGCCAGCCATAAAACGGAGAAGATCCTCCCTTCGCTCTTTCAGGGATTGGCTTGCGTCTGGGCAGAAGACAGTGGCGGGTAGGCGTACCATGCGATCCCTTCGAAGATCATGATGTCGGGAAAATTGATGATCAGTTTGTCCCGCTCGCTTTCCTTGGCGGTGTAGAAGTGGCTGTTCAGAGCCGGCGAGTAGAAGCGAAAGACGCCAACGGGGCCGGCCGGCGCCCGCGACCCGATCACAAGATCGTCCAGGGCGGCCGATCAGAGAACGCCTTTTTTCAGGATGAGATTGGCGTAGAGGGCCTTCTCGCCGGTGGCCACGACGGCGTAGGCGTCCTTCGCCCGCTCGTAGAACGCGAAGCGCTCGACGAACTCGAAGTCGGAGAATTCCTCTCCGCTGTGGTGGAGAATCGCCCGGTACTGTTCCCAGATGGTCGGCTGGGTCTTGTCACCGGGCACGACACTCATCAAGGCGACCGGGCGGTCCACGTAGCGGTCCAGCGGGAAAAGCTGCAGGACCGCCTCCAGCAACTCGGGCATGCCATGGCCGTCGCAGCGGACCAGCCGCTGCGCGACCGACGCCGCCGGAAAGTTGCCGTCCGCCAGCACGATCTCGTCGCCGTGGCCCATTTCCATGAGGATCTTGAGCAGCTCCGGAGACAAGATGGGGGGAATGTTCTTGAGCATGGGATCAGCCTTTGGCACGGCCGCCGTAGGAGCCATCCTCCGTGTTGATCCGGAGGAGTTCGCCGACCTCGATGAACGGCGGCACGCGGACCCGCAGGCCCGTCTCGAGGACGGCATCCTTCATCTGGTTCGTCACCGTCGCCCCCTTGGTCATGGGCGTCGTATCCGTCACCTTCAGTTCCACGACCTTGGGCAGCTCGAGCGAGACGATCTCACCGTCATGCGTCAGGGCGACGACCCGCGTGTTCGGCTTGAAGAACTTGATCGAATCGCCCAGCAGCGCGTCGGAGACCGTCAGTTGATCGTAGGTCTCGTTGTCCATGAAGACGTGCGAGCCCTTGTCGGAATACAGGTACTCCATCTCGCGGCGGTCGAGGAAGGCCTGCTCGACTTCCTCGGTGGAGCGCAGACGCTTCTCGATCATGACGCCGTCGGAGAGCCGCCGCAGCTTGGCCTGCACGAAGGCCCGCAGGTTCCCGGGCGTCACGTGCGTCGCCACGGTGCAGATGAACAGTTGCCCATCCACGACAAAGGCCATTCCCGGCCGCATTTCACTTGCTTTCACTCTTGTCACCTCGAATCAAACCCAAACCGTAAAACCAGCAGTAAGCCGCGATTATATACGCGCCGTGGAAACCCTTGTCAAGCGACAGCTTATCACAACAGAAATCGCCGGGCGCGCCCCGGCCGCTCAGGCCGCCGCGATCGCCTGGAGGACCCGGTCGAAGGAGTCGGGAGGCTGCGCCTCGAGGATCAGGGGCGGGCCGTCGGGCAGGCGGAGGGTCAGCCGGTGGGCGTGGAGCATCATGCGGGGATACGCCCGCTGGATGGTCCGATCGCCGTAGAGGCGGTCACCGACGATGGGGTGGCCGATGCTGTAGAGGTGCACGCGAATCTGATGCCGCCGGCCGGTTTTCGGGTATGCTTCGACGAGCGTGTGGGCCGCGAAGCGATGAAGCACGGCGTATTCGGTGTAGGCGGCTCGGCCGTGCTGCGGGCTGACGCTGATCCGGCCGGAGCCGCGCTGACCGAGCGGCTTGTCGATCGCGCCCGCCTCGGCGGCCACGACGCCGTGCACCAGGGCCAGATACACCTTCTGCGCCGTACGCTGCTCGAACTGCCGGCCGAGCCAGCGGTGGGCCTGGGCGCTCTTGGCGAAAACGATCACGCCGCTGGTGTCCTTGTCGAGGCGATGGACGACCAGGAGATTCCCGCCCCGCTCGGCACAGAGGATCTCGTACAACGATTCCGTGGCCGCCGGGTTCTGCCGCTCGCGGATGGACGCCAGGCCTTCCGGCTTGTTCACCGCCAGGATCTCGTCATTCTCAAACAGGATCTCAACCATGAGCCAACCACCAGCCATTCATCCGGCACCAATCGTCTACGCCGCGGACGACCATAGTGTTGTCGCCTCCGGCATCCTCTGCAAGGAAAAACCGGTGCTTCCTCCGGCCGTCTGTGCGTACGCCGGATTCTCGCGGCGCCGCGCCTCTGGCGTCGGGCCGGCGTTCTATTTCGGCAATCGCCTATTGCACTGCACGTGCAAAAGCCGTAAGAAGCAGCAAGGCACAAGGCCTTGTGAGGGTACATAACGATGAGTACGAATCGCTTCTTCCTTCCGGCGTCGAGTCTGGAGCGCGACGAGGTCCGGCTGAGCCCGGAGCAGTCGCACCAGGTCTGCCACGTCCTGCGGCTCAAGGCGGGCGATACGATCGTCGCCCTCGATGACAGCGGCGTGGAATACGAGGTGACACTGACCGGGGTCTGCCTGCCGGAGACGGTCGGCCGGGTCACCGCCAGAGGCCCGGCCCACGGCGAACCCGCGACGGAGCTGGTGCTGTTCCAAAGCCTGCTGTCGCGGGAGAAGTTCGAGTGGGTGCTGCAAAAAGGCACCGAAGTGGGCGTGGCACAGTTCGTGCCGGTCCTGACGGAGCGGAGCATCGTGCGGGCCCGGCTGATCGAGGACAAGAAGCTGGACCGCTGGCGCCGGATCGTGACCGAGGCCGCCGAGCAATCCCACCGCGGCCGCATCCCGAAGATCGGACAGACCGTCCCTTTCCGGGAGGCAGTCGCCCAGTTGGGCGGGTTTGACCACCGGCTGATCGCCGCCACGTTCACCGAGACGATCTCCCTGCGCGAGGCCCTGCAGAAGCGCTCCAAACGTGCGACAGATCCGCCGGGCGCCCCAAGCATCGGCGGCGAAGAGGTCTCCGTGGCCCTGATGATCGGTCCCGAGGGCGGGTTCACCGAGGAAGAGGCGGCCTTGGCCCGCGAGAAGGGCGCCGTGCCGATCCGCCTGGGTCCCCGCATGCTCCGGACGGAGACCGCCGCCGTGGTGGCCTGTGCCCTGGTCCTCTACGAACAAGGCGAGATGGGGTCATCACCATAATGGCGACTGGCACTCTCTACCTGGTGGCGACGCCCATCGGCAACCTGGGCGATATCACCCTGCGGGCCATTGAGACGCTGCGGCAGGTGGACTTGGTTGCCAGCGAGGATACCCGGCGGACCGGGCTGCTGCTCAAGCATTTCGAGATCGAGAAGTCCCAAATGGCGTTCTACGAACACAACGAGCGCCAGGCGACGCCGAGGATCATGCGCCTGCTCGAAGAAGGCAAATCGGTCGCGGTCGTCACCTGCGCCGGCACACCGGGCATCTCCGACCCCGGCTTCGTTCTCGTCCGCGAGGCGATCAACGCGGGCATCAACCTCACCGTCATCCCGGGCCCGACGGCGCTCATCATGGCCCTGGTCCTCTCCGGCCTGGCGGTGCACAGCTTCACGTTCCGCGGCTTCCCGCCGCACAAGCCCGGCCAGCGCCGCCATTTCCTCGAAGCGGACCGGGACCTGCCCTACACGCTCATCTACTACGAAAGTCCCTTCCGCCTCCGCAAGCTCCTGGAAG
>VGYL01000549.1 GCA_016872975.1 Planctomycetota bacterium | reverse complement strand
AGGGGTCGAGCTGGCGTTGCTGCGCGGCCGGACGCTGCGCGCGATCGGCCTGACGCCCAAAGCGACCGCCTTGATGGAGGGCAAGAACCGGCAGTTGGCCAGTCCGGATCTGCAGGGAAAGGTAGCGCTCGAATTGGCCCGGTGCTATCGGGAGGACGGACGTTTGGAACTGGCGCGTAACACGCTCGGTGAGGCCTTCCGCACGGTCGAGCCGGGTCCGCTGGCCTGCCAGATCGGCCAGGAGCTGGCCGGGATCTGCCTGCTTCTGGGCCAGACGGCCCAGGCCGTGTCCCTTTGTTCGCAACTGCTGGAAGGGCTCCGGGACCTGACGCCCGTGGCCGAAAGAGGTGACCCGTGGCCCGCGGCACGCGACCCGGGTAACGAGCCGCGAGTCACAAGTCCCGCATCACGAGCCACGGGCCCCACGTTGGCTTGGGCCGCCACCGAACGGCAGTCGATCCTGACACTGATGGCGGACGCCTATCGTCGCCAGGGCAAGTATGACCATGCTGTAGCCGCGCTGTTAGACGGCTATGAAGGCTCCGAATTGATTAAGGATAATTGACTATCGATTATTGAAGAGGAGTCCGGACTTTCCTATGAAATCATCCATCATCCATCATCCATTATCCATCATCCATTATCCATCATCCATTGGGCTGCTGCTTCTGGTCTGCCATCCTGCGGCCAGGTCGTGGGCCGCCGATCCCGCCCGGCCGGGACCGAACTCCAATGGACGTACATCCCAGCAGGCCCCGGAGGAAGTGACCCGTGGCCCGTCGCCCGTGACCCGGGTCCCGGAACACGGATCGCGAGCCACGAGCCCCGAATCGCGCGGCGACTCGGGGTCCCCAACGCAAAGTTCCGCGTTGGGGGCCCCTTCTCTGGCCCTGAATCTCTGGTCCAGCCGCATCACGGCTCCCGACCTGGTCGAAGACAATGAAACCAGCATGGCCCTGCAGCGACTCATCCGGCAGGTCCAATCGATCACGGCCGGCAACAGGAGCCCGGCCCAGCCGCTCCCGGCGGCGGTGCAGGAGCAACCGGCCGCGAAACCCCCGACACCGAGAGCGGCTCCTGAACCCACCGAGCCCGCCCCGACCGGGCCGGCGGCCGCCGCCGGAACGGAGGCGGCGCCGGCCTTCTCGCCGAGGGCCCAGAAGACCCTCGAGACGCTGCGGCAGGACCCCGGCCGGGTACACGATCCGTTGGACATGGCCGAGTTGCTGTTTCTCAGCGGCCGGTCCACCGAGGCCGTCCCCTTCTACGAAGAAGCCCTGCGCCGCACGCGTGCGGACGATGCCCTCGCCCAGGGGAGCCGGGCCTGGATTCTCTTTCAACTGGGCAATTGCCTCCGCGAAACCGATGCCGCCAAGGCCCAGGATGCGTACGGGAAGCTGATTGCCGAGCACCCCAACTCGCCGTGGACGGAGATGGCCAAGACCGGCGAACAGCTTCTCACCTGGTACCAGAGCGCGCGGCCCTCGGAATTGATTAAGGGTAATCGATAATTGATTATTGAAGAGGAGTTTTAAGTTTGAAGTTTTAAGTGTTAAGTCAGAAGTCCGACTCTGGCTTCACACTTCACACTTTACACTTTACACTTGCTATGCAATCATCCATTATCCATCATCAATCATCGATGCCGGCGGGGCCGTCGGTACTGATCGTGGACCAGGAGCCCCGGTCCCTGCAGCTTCTGCTGGAGATCCTGGCCCGCAAAGGAATCGTCGCCAAGCTGGCCGCCGACCGCCCGGGGGCCCTCAAGGCCCTGGACGCCCACGGCTGTGACCTGGCCTTCCTCAGCATGTCCCTGGCGGAAGCCCAACGCGGCGATGGCCTCCAGTTGTTGCGCGAGATCCGAGCGGCCAGCCCGGAAATGCCGGTGATCGTGATGGCCGCTCCGGCCGCGGAAGAAGTGAGGGTTCCCAAACGCGACGCGTCGCGTTTGGGAGCCCTGTCCCGTGCCCCGTTGCCCGCGACGCGGGTCGCGGATCACGGGTCACGGATCACGGATCACGAGCCACGAGCCGCGAGCGACGAGCCCCGACGCGTAACGGCGCCGCGGGGAGCGACGAGTGACGAGCCCGCCGAGGCCCTGCTCCACGCGGGCACCCAGGCCGCCGTGCGGGCGATGCAGGCCGGCTGCCATGACTTTCTGCTTAAACCCCTGGACGGCCGGGCCGTGGACGACCTGCTGGAACGCCTGCTGCCCCAGCGCCGGGTAGCGACCGCCGCCTGGGCCCAGGAAGGAGGGCGTCCGCTCTACCACATCATCGGCCGAAGCGCCAAGCTCCTCCAGACCATCACTCTGGCCGAGAAGATCGCTCCGACGTCGGTCCCCCTTCTGATCAGCGGCGAAAGCGGGACGGGCAAGGAGCTGATCTCGCTGCTGGTGCATCACAAGAGCCGGCGGGCCCTGGGACCGTTTGTGCGCGTCAATTGCGCCGCCCTGAGTGACAGCCTGCTGGAGAGCGAGTTGTTCGGGCATGAGAAAGGGGCGTTCACCGGCGCCTACACGCAGCGCAAAGGCCGCTTCGAGATGGCGCACGGCGGGACCCTCCTGCTGGACGAGATTACCGAGACGCCGCCGCCGTTCCAGGCCAAGCTCCTGCGGATCATCGAGCAGCAGGAATTCGAGCGGGTCGGCGGCAACGAGAACGTCAAGGTGAACGTCCGCGTCATCAGCACGACGAACCGGGACCTGCCCCACGAAGTCCAGATGGGGCGGTTTCGCCAGGACCTGTACTACCGGCTCAGCGCCGCCCGGATTCTGCTGGCCCCCCTGCGGGACCGGCGGGACGATCTCCCGGAGCTGGTGTGGCACTTCGTGAATCTCTACGCCAAAGAGACCCAGCGCCGCATCGCGGAGCTGGACCCCGCCATGTTGAGGGTTTTCGCGAACTATGACTGGCCGGGCAACGTCCGCCAGTTGCGCAATGTCGTGTTGAATTCGCTCCTGCTCGGCGCCGGTCCCGTGCTGTCGCTGGCGGATGTGTCCTGGTTGTGCGATGAGCTGCAGCCCGTGGCCCGTGAGCCGGAGCAAGTGACCCGTGGCCCGTCGCCCGTGACCCGGGTCACGGATCACGAATCACGGATCACGGGCCACGGGTCATGGATCACGGATCAGGAGCCACGAGCCCCGGTTCACGGCGCCACGCTCGAAGCGCTGGAGCGCCAGGCCATCCTCGCCACGCTGCGGCAAACCGCCGGCAATCAGACGAAGGCCGCCAAGGTCCTCGGGATCAGCGACCGTACCCTGCGGGAGAAGATGCGCCGCTACCGCCAGCAGGAGGACGTGGCAATTGCGTATTGAGCGCTGCGGATTGACTATTGGAATACTGGAATAATGGAATAATGGAATGATGGAATGATGGAATGATGGGGAGAGGGGATGCCTCTCGCCACCCCATGTTCCATCATGCCCATCGTTTTTGTCGGAGGGCCAGGGAATGGTCGAGCAAGAAGGCGTCAAGAAGAATCAAGGACCGGCGTTGGGGATTCCGGGTCCCGGGGGCCCGTGGGCGAAGCTGGTGCCGTGGCTGGTGCCGGCCCTGGTGGTGATTGTCCTGGCCCTCGGCGGGTTCTTCATCGGCCGGCTCTTTGGCACCCGCGGCCAGAGCCAGACCGTCCGGGGCGCCGAGCCCGCCCGTCCGGTGGAAGCGGCACCGCGGAAGGACCCTCCCCTGAAACCCAGTGCGGGCGACAACTGGTACTACGAGTTGGATCCCGTCGTGGTGAATCTGAACGAGCCGGGCGTCACCCGCTACGTCCGTATCAGCCTGACCCTCGAGATCAACAGTGCGTTGAGCGACAAGGAGGGACGGCCGTTTCTGGATCAAAGAAAGCCCTTGATGAAGCACTGGCTGACGCTGTTCCTGTCGAACCAGACGCTCGAGGACGCGCGCGGCGAAAGGAACCTGATGCGGATGCAGACCCAGATTTCCGACACGCTCAACCAAGGCCTGTTCCCCGACGGCCCACCGCGCGTCCAACGGGTTCTGTTCAAGGAGTTCGCCATCCAATGATTGATTATCCATTGTCCATGAAGCTGGGTCAGCTTCTGGCCGCCGTCGGCGCGGCGCCGGTCCCGGAGCCAACGGCGGTGCCGGCGGCGCCGTACGATTGGCGCGACCCGCACTACTTCGATGCCCCGCAGCGTCATCGGCTTACGGAGATTCTGGGGCAGGTTGCCGCCCGGCTGGAAGAGATCTTCGGCCGCCTCCGGCGCGGCACGTTCCAGGTCTCGCTCCAGAGCTTCACGCAGCACTTTGCCGGCGACGTGTGCCAGCGCCGGCCGGCGGACCGGGACTACTGCCTGACCTTCGGCCCGGACAACGGCCCGCCCTGCGGTTTCCTCGCGATCCCGTCCCAGACCGCGATCCTCTGGGTCACATGGCTGCTGGGCGATTCCGAGGTGACCCGGGACGCGGAGGCGGCGCTGTCGCCCCTCGAGGAATCGCTGTTGTCGGACTTGCTGACCGCCGTGGTCGAAGCGTTCCTGCCCCCCTGGCGCACATCCCACAACCTCCGACCCGCCGGCGCGATGGCCAAGGGCCAGCCTACTGTCCCATTCGAGCAAACCGAAGAGGTGGCCCGGATCGTCTTTCAGGTCCGGCCCGCCGCTCCGGAGGCGCCGTGTGAAATCGCGCTGCTGCTGCCCTGCCATCGGCTGGCGGCCGCGGCCGGTAGGACGGCAATCGCGGCGGCAAAGGTCTCACCCCAGGAATTGTCCCGTGCTCTGATGGAGCACCTGCAGGAGGTGCCGGTGACGGTCACGGCGGTGCTTGCCTCGACGACGGTAACGTTCCAGGACATCCTGGATTTGGGGCCGGGCGATATTCTGCTGTTCGACAAGCCTGTCCAGGGGCCGATGGAGTTGGTCCTCGGCGGCCGCGCCGTCTTTCACGGTCGGCCCGCCCGCGCAGAAGGACACAAGGCCGCGGTCATCGTGTAGAGAGATTATGAATTATGAATTATGATTTATGAATGGTCGTACCTCGTGATGTTGGCAGAGAATAGTCGAAGAATTGGGCTTCCAGGGGCCTTTTTGCCGATCTGTTATGTGTCTGATAACCGATTTGGGCAAGGAG
>VGYL01000548.1 GCA_016872975.1 Planctomycetota bacterium | reverse complement strand
CTTCTCTTGGTGGCGCGGGCATCGTGCCCGTGCCGCGAAGATCGTTACTGACTCTCGGAGACGATGAGCACCTCCTGGCCCGGGGCGACGAAGCGATGGCCGGCGACGATCAGCCGGTCGCCCGGCTGCAGGCCGCTGCGGATCTGCACGCGATCGCCCCGGATGATCCCGAGCTCGACCTCGCGCCGCTCGGCTCGGCCCTGCGCCGCCGGTGGCTCCTGGTTCTCCGGAAACTCCACGACGTACACGGCCCGGCCCACCTCCATGGGAATCACGGCCAGCAGCGGAATCAGAACGGCATCCTGGAGGACCTGCCGCGTCAGGCGGACCTGCACGATCTGTCCGGTGCGCACGAGTCCCTCCTCGTTGGCGAGCGTGATTTCCACCGGCGTCGAGCGGGTCCGCAGATTGGCCAGCTTGCTGATGAACGTGATCGTCCCGGTCAGCGCGACCCGGCGGCCTTTGACATCCGCCAGAACTTCGGCCCGCTCGCCGACGGCCAGGAACGGGATATCCCGCTCGGGCACCTCGGTGGCCACCTTGACCACGCTGGTGTCCACGATCTGGGCCACGGCCGTCGGCGGCGTGGCCGCCACGTACTCACCCTCTTCCACCATCAGATTGTTGAGCACCCCCGCGATGGGGGCGACAATGCGGGCCCGCGCCAGGCGCGTGCGGACCTGCTCCAGTTGCGACCGATGGACCGCCAACTGGGTGGTGGCGGCATCCAGATCCCGGCTGGGGGCAGCCCCTCTTTCCACGAGACCCCGGATGCGGTCGAACTCCGTCTGGCTGTTCCGGGCCTGGGCTTCGGCCATCTGGAGCTGGGCCCCCAGGAGATCGGTGTTGAGCCGGATCAGGGGGGCGCCGGTCTGTACCTGGGCGCCCTTCCTGGGCCCGATCCACTCGACCCGGCCGTCCACTTCCGCCGAAATCTGGACGATCCGGTTGGGCTCGACGACCGCGGGCAGCTCGAACGTATCCGGCAACTGCGGCACGGCGGTTACCGTCATGGTCGTCACGTTCACGGGCGGCGGATCGGCCGGCGGCGGCGCCGTCCGGTCCCGTTGGATGCCAAGACTCACGAAGACCAGCGCCCCGAGGGCGGCCAGAATTATGATCAGCTTCACGGTCTTGCGCGTGAGACCTCTTGCTCTCCTCTCATTGACGCGAGGTTTTTCGGATCGATTGCCCATCACCTGCACCTGTTCTTTCAATTCTCCGCAAGATAGCTGAATCTGATGAAGTCGGCTTCCAAAACACACGTTTCATACGTCAGTTTAAAACATTTGTTTAATTCGTCAAGACACTCCCCGCCATTCCCGACGGAAACTCCCGTCGGATCTCTCCAAGTGATGATACAGCAAGCAGTTATGCTCGATCGAATTCGGGCTCTAAGGGGGTGTGTGAGAAGCCGGTATTCTCTGGGTGGCATCGTCAAGCGGAGTCTTCGGAGCTTGGCGATGGCGGGTTTCCCGTGCGTCGGACCATCGCCAAGGCCTACCGGCCTTGACGATGCCACCCTCTTCACACACTCTCTATGGCGCCCATTTCATGAGGTCCGGGTACAGATCCCGCAGGATGGGCGCGGCCGGTCTGACTCGGGCATTCATGCTCAGTTGGCCGCGGCCGGCGGTTTCAAAGGTGCAGCCGAAGACGCCCGGGGTGTTCGGGGCGCCCAGGGGCTGCATCGCGATAATCCTATACTCCTCTTGTTCCTGCAGCAGGTAGAACAACTCCACCTGGACCGCCTCCGGCGCTACCCCGTTGAGATCCACGGTGCAGGTGACCTCGACCCGCTGGCCTTCCGTGACGACATCGCTCTTGTCCACGCTCGTGGAGAAGTTCGCGATGGCGATTCTGTCCCACCGGGCCAGGAGCTCCTGGCCGCCGCGAAGGGCCTGTCGCAGCGGCTCGTAGTGGTTGTGGGAAAGCTGCGTCGCGGCCGTTTTCGAAGGCACATAGAATTTGTCGATGTATTCGGCCAGGACGCGGTTCATGTTGAACCGGCAGCAGGTCGAAACGATCGACTCTTTCATCATCTGCACCCACCGGATCGGCACGCCGGCCTCGTTGCGGTCGTAATACCGATTCGTGATCTCCTCCTCCAGCAGATCGTAGATCTGCTCGGCCTCGGCCGCCTCCTGCATCTCGTACTGCTGGTTGTACTCGGCGCCCGTGATCGCCCAGCCGTTGCGGCCGTTGTAGCCTTCCGGCCACCACCCGTCCAGCACGCTCAGGTTCAGCACCCCGTTCATGCCGGCCTTCATCCCCGAGGTGCCGCTGGCCTCGTTCTCCCGCACCGGGTTGTTGAGCCAGACGTCGGCGCCCCACGACAGGTGCCGGGCGACGTTGATGTCGTAGTTCTCCAGGAAGACCACCCGGTCCTCGAGTTGGTACTCGCGGGCGAAGGCGAGGATCTCCTTGATCATGCTCTTGCCCAGCGTGTCGGCCGGGTGGGCCTTGCCGGCGAAGACAAGCTGCACCGGCCGCGTGGCATTGGTCAGGATCTTTGCCAGGCGGTCCCGGTCGCGCAGGATGAGCGTGGCCCGCTTGTAGCGGGCAAACCGCCGCGCGTAGACCACCGTCAGATAGTCCGGATTGAGGGCCCGCGTCAGCTTGAGGATCTTGGACTCGATGTACCCGCGCCCCGCCAGGTCGTCCGCCAGCTTCTTGCGCACGAACGTGATCAGGCTCTGCTTGTTCTGGTGGTGGGCCTTCCACACCTCCTCGTCGTCGATGGCGAAGACCTTGTCCCACCGCTGGGCCCGGCTTTCGCAGCGGTGGTAATCCGGGCCGACGTAGCGATTGAGCAGCTCCATCACCGGCTCGCTCAGCCAGGAATTGTGCACGCCGTTGGTGACATGGTCGATGGGCAGCTCGACCGGCGCCAGGTTCGGGAACAGGCCCGCCCACATCCGCCGGGAGACATCCCGGTGCATCTTCGAGACCGCGTTGACGTGGCCGGAGAAGCGGATCGCCAGGGCCGGCAGCCAGAACGTCTTGCGGTCGTGATCGATGTAGGCGTGCGACGCCAGGTCCTCGAACGACAGGCCCAGCGACTGTACGTCGTTTTCGATGTACTCCTTGACCATCGCGGTATCGAAGTTCTCATTGCCCGCGATGACGGGCGTGTGGGTGGTGAACACGGTGGAGGCGCGGATAACGGCCTTGGCCTCCGTGAAATCGAGTCCGCTTCCCTGCATCAGCCGCCGCAGGCGCGCCAGGATCAGGAACGCGGCATGTCCCTCGTTGATGTGGTAGATCTGCGTCGCAAGGCCCAGCCGCTCGAGCGCCTGCACGCCTCCCATCCCGAGGACCAGCTCCTGCTGCAACCGCTTGGCGCGATCGGCCACGTAGAGCTCCTGCGTGATGTCCCGCAGGTGCGGCGGGTTCTCCTCCAGATCGGTGTCGAGCAGCACGAGCTTGATCTTGCCGACGTCGATCTGCCAGAGCTTGACCCGGACCGGCTCGCCGCGAATGTTCACTTCGATGTATGCCTTCTCGCCCTCGGGCCCGTGCAACTCGTGCATCGGGATCAGGTGGTTGTCGAATTCGAGAAACTGCTCTTCCTGCTCACCCTTGAGGTTGATGCGCTGGGTGAAGTAGCCGTACTTGTAGATCAGGCCGACGCCCACCAGCGGCAGGTTCAGGTCGGACGCGGCCTTGAGGAAATCCCCGGACAGGACACCCAGCCCGCCGCCGTAGACCGGGATACACTCATGCAGGCCGAACTCCATGGAAAAGTACGCCACGATATCGCCGGGCTCGAGCATCCCGCCGCGGTCGGTGCGGAATTGCCCGTCGTACCGCATGTACTTCTGGAACTGCGTCCAGACCCGCTCCAATTCAAAGAGGAAGCCCCGGTCCTCTGCCAGTTGGGCGATCCGCTCGCCGGGCAGCCGGACCAGGAACTGCATCGGATTGTGATGCACGGCCCGGAACAGGGGGGCGTCGATCCGATAGAACAACCGGATCGCCTCGTAGTTCCAGGTGCCCCACAAGTTGTAGGCCAGCGACTGCAGCTTGCCCAGGTTGTCCGGGAGTCGGGGATAGATAAAGATATTTTTCAGATTCATCGAAGTCACGGCTCCAGTGGTCACACGGTCGTTTCTCCACCACGTTCTCGGTTGGCGCTGCATTCTATCGCACGCGGCCGGAGGAAGGAAGAACGGAAAATGGAATATCAGAGGGTTGGAATATTGGAATGCGGGGGGATGGCCCATGCGGTCTACCCCCCACAGGTATCTCAGAGGGTGTGTGAAACGGGTGGCATCGTCAAGGCCGGTAGGCCTTGGCGATGGTCCGGTGCACGGGAAATCCGCCATCGCCAAGCTCCGAAGACTCCGCTTGACGATGCCACCCGGAGAATTCAGGCTTCTCACACACCCTCTCAGAACGAGGCGCGTCAGCCGGTGGCGATTTGAATGTCGCGCCTGGAGCCGAGGCGGCCTTCGGCGGTGGTCAGGTAGTGGACCCAGCCGGGGTCGTGGCCGAGCAGCTCGCTGCCGACCGCGTCCACGGCGACCGGGTCGAAGCCGGCCAGGATCAGGTTGACGTGCTTCTTCTTGCCCGACAGGTGACTGCCCGTCAGGGCGACACTGGCGTCCACGACCGACAGGTCGGGCTTCTTGTACAGGCAGATGTCCACTACCGCGTCGTCCGTGGAAGGGGAGTGCAGCTTGGCCTTGTTCCATGTGCCGCCATAGTGGCGGGCCGGGGCCAGGCCGAACATGTTCTTCATCGCGATGGTCGTTTTCGTGAAGCTGTGATCCTTGAGGACCGGGACCGAGATGAGGAACGCCTCGAGGGCGATCCGGGGCAGATGGAACGTTTTCCAGTAGAGGGCGTCCGGGTTGTGGAGCTCCACCGTCTCGGCTTCATTGAAGTCCACCAGCCGCAGACCCTCGCGGTTCGCGAAATCCGTGTAGCCGAGCGCGGCGTAGACCTCGTGCGTCCGTCCGCTGCCGGCGCCCTCGCCGATGAGGATCTCGGCCGTGGTATGGGCACGACAGTACCGGTAGACGGCCTCGATGGCCCGCACGCCCGTCGTCACGGGCGGCGGCGCGGAATTCGCCAGGTTGGGCTTGAGGAT
>VGYL01000547.1 GCA_016872975.1 Planctomycetota bacterium | reverse complement strand
CCAAGGCCTACCGGCCTTGACGATGCCACCCTCTTCACGCACCCTCTGAGCGTCGCGGGAAATCCGCAGTTGTCCCTGCTGCCGACGGACCACCAGACGCCGCGGCCCTCTCGCCTCTTCACATTCTTTGCAGGGGATTCGGGGTGGTCAACCGGTGCGAACGGCGCTATACTGGCGGCGGTCCTAATGAGAGGTCACCTTATGAATACCAATCGTCTGGTTGGCATGCTGATCCTGGGTCTTGTTCTTCTTGGTTCGCTCCCGAGCCGGGGGGCTGAGCCGGCGGCCCTGGCGGCGGGGTTCCACGAGCCACCGCTCGCGGCGCGGCCCTCGGTCTACTGGGCCTGGATCAACGGGCTCACCGACCGGGACCAGCGCACCCGCGAGCTGGAGGAGTTCAAGGCCAAGGGTATCGGCGGCGTGTACATCTTCGACGTGGGGGCCCAGGACCCGCAGAAAATCGTCCCCGCGGGGCCGGCCTTCATGGGGCCCGAGTCCCTCCAGGCCATCGGGCACACCGTCCGCGAGGCCACCCGCCTGGGACTGGAGGTGGGCCTGATCACGTCGAGCAGTTGGAACTGCGGCGGCCCGTGGATTCCGCCCCGGTACGCGAGCATGGGACTGTACCACAACCAGATGACGGTGAAAGGGCCGACCCGGCTCTCCGAGCCGTTGCCGCTGCCGGCGTTGCCCAACGCCGCGCCCCGCGATCCGGACGGCCGACCGGTCTTCCTGAAGGAGGTCGCGGTGCTGGCCGTGCCGAATCCCAAACGGGCGCCGGGACACGAGTTCGTGATCGAGCTGGCCCCGCCCGGCCTGCACACGCTCGACCGGGTGGTTCTGTACAATACCGACAGCGGCGACGAAAAGCGCTACGGCCCGCTGCACCTGTATGCCAAAGACTTCGTCGTCTCAGTCTCGACGACGACCACCGATCCGGACGCGTTCCACCCGGTCGTCCGGGCCGGGCTCGAGCCGCATGCGAATGCTCAGACCTTTCCGTTCGCCGCCGTGCCGGCCCGGTACGTGAAGCTGGTCATCCTCTCGGGACACAACACCAAGTTCGACCGGGTCCAGTTGGCCGAGTTCGAGGTCCATGCGACGGACGCGACCAACGTGGCTTTGGCGTACCATCCTGACGGCAGCAGGACCGCCGCTTCGCTGGTGCACTGCAGTTCCGCTCTCGGGACGGAGACGGAGCGAAACTGGACCGCGGCCAATATCCACGACGGCCGTAAGTCCGGTGCCATCGGAAGCTGGTCCTCGCCCGGCCCGCCGCCGTTGATCATCGAGGACCCCGAGGCGATCGTCGATCTGACGGGCCGCGTCGATGCCGAGGGACGCCTCGACTGGGATGTGCCGGCCGGCGAATGGACGATCCTGCGCTTCGTCTGCGCCAATACGGGCCTGCCCCTGCGGTTGCCCAGCCCGAACTCGGGCGGTCTGGCGATCGATCACTTCAACGCCGAGGCGACGAAGTTCCACTTCCAGTACCTGCTGGACAAGCTGCGCCAGGAGCTGGGCGACTTCCGCGAGACCGCCCTGAAGCAGATGTACGTGTGCAGCTACGAGCTGAGCGGCTCGACCTGGACCCCGGACTTCCTGGCCCAGTTCCAGCGCCGCCGCGGCTATGACCTGGCCCGCTTTCTGCCCGTTCTGGCCGGGTGCGTGGTGCAGAACCCGCAAGTCACCGCGCGGTTCCACTATGACTACCGCAAGACGCTCGGCGACCTGCTGGTCGATGCCTTCTATCGCACGGCGACGGAGTTGTCCAACGAGCACGGCCTGCTCCTGTGCGCCGAGGCGGGCGGCCCGGGCGCGCCGCTGCACCAGGTGCCGGTCGATGCCTTGAAGGCCCAGGGAGCGATCGATATCCCGCGCGGCGAGTTCTGGAAGGACCACAACGTCTGGGTCGTAAAAGAGACCGCCTGTGCCTCCCACATCTACGGCAAAGGCATCGTGGACATGGAGGCCTTCACCAGTTGGCGTCACTGGCAGGATGGCCCCTTCGACCTCAAATCGCTGGCCGACCAGGCCTTCTGCGACGGGGCGAACCACTTCACCTTGCACACCTGCGGCCACAACCCCTCGGCGACCGACCGGCCCGGCTGGGTCTATCACGCGGGCACGCACGCCGGACCGAGCCTCGCCTGGTGGCCCAAGGCCAAGCCCTGGCTCGACTATCTGTCGCGCTGCTCGTACCTGTTGCAGCAGGGGCTGTTCGTGGGCGATGTCTGCTACTACTACGGCGACCAGGGCTTCAACTTCGTGCCGCCCAAGCAGATCGACCCGGCCCTGGGCTATGGCTACGACTACGACGTCACGAACGCCGAGGTGCTTCTCACGCGGATGTCCGTCAAAGACGGCCGGCTGGTCCTGCCCGATGGGATGAGCTACGAGCTGCTCGTTCTGCCCGAGCGGGATGACATCGACCTGCCAGTCCTCCAGAAGATCGAGCAACTGGTGCAGGCGGGCGCCACGGTGGTCGGGCCCAAACCCATGCGATCCAACGGCCTGACCGGCTATCCCCGGCGCGACACCCAGGTGCGCGAGATGGCCCAAAAACTCTGGGGTCGCTGCGACGGCAAAGAACACAAAGAGAACCCCTGCGGCCAGGGCAAGATCGTCTGGGGCGCCAGCCTGCGCGAGATCCTGCAGACCCGCGGTCTCGGCCCCGACTTTGGCTTCGTCAGCGACGACAAGGACTGTGACCTGGACTACATCCACCGCCGGGCCGGAGATACGGACATCTACTTCGTCAGCAACCGGCGCGAGCAGTGGCAGGAAGCGACGTGCTCGTTCCGCGTGTCGGGCAAAGTGCCCCGGTTGTGGCTGCCCGACACCGGCGCGATCGCGAGTTGCCCCTCCTATGAACAGGCAGGTGGCGTCACACGCGTGCCCCTGCAGCTTGCGCCCTTCGGCAGTGTATTTGTGGTCTTCCAACCGGCGGGCCGCCGGGCCGCCCGTGTCGCGGGCATCTTGCCCGCGCGTGTCGAAGGCGTCTCGCCTTCGAGTCGAGGGCCAGAGGCCCTCGACACGCGCGGACGGGACGTCCGCGACACGAGAGCGATCGCCCCCGGAAGCGGGGAGGCCGCTCGGGAGATCGACGGCCCCTGGCAGGTGCGCTTCCCGCCGGGCTGGGGGGTTCCCGCGTCCAAAGCGTTCCCGCAGCTTATCTCCTGGACCGAGGATAGCGACGAAGGCGTCAAGTACTTCTCCGGCATCGCCGCCTACCATAAGACGCTCGATCTGACCGCCGAGCAGCTCAAAGCGGACCAACGGCTGGTCCTCGACCTGGGCCGGGTTCGCTTCCTCGCGGAGGTCTACCTCAACGGTCGCAGCCTCGGCATCGTCTGGAAACCGCCGTTCCAGGTGGACATAACGGAGGCCGCCAAGGCCGGCGTCAACGAGCTGGTCGTCGAGGTCGCCAACACCTGGTCGAATCGCCTGGTGGGCGATGCGCGAACGGAGGGCCGGGACTTCTGCCGGACAAACATCATCCGTTCTCTCACCTGGACGGTGCCCTGGAAAGACACGCCCCTGCTGGAGTCCGGCCTGCTTGGCCCGGTGCGGCTGATTTCCGTTCGAGAATGACACCGGGCGGCCCGGAAATCCGAAATTCGGAACAAGTCCGAAAGTCGATTGTAGAGGAATCTGTTCTTGCGGATAACTCCTGGGTTTCTGGAGAGCCTGAGGTTGCGGGTAATCAAGCCCGGAGGGCGAAAGAGGGACCCCAAACGCGAAACTTCGCGTTTGGGGACCCAGACAATAGCCCAGCGATTGATCGTTTTGAGTTTTCTTCCCTTTTCTTCCGTCTGGAATTTGTTTCGAACTTTGGATTTCGAATTTCGGATTTTCCTCCAGTCACGGGTCACGGGCAGGGCGTGACAATGACGCTTTCGATTCCCAGGATCTCGGCGATGCTCGCGAGGGTGCGGGCGTGGTGCCCGATCCCCAGCGCGAAGTGGTGGGTCGGCCCCTCGGCCACCCAGCGTTGGAGAAAGGTCCGGACGTCGGGCTGGAAGAAGCCCCGGGTGTTCGTATTGCCGGTGGGCGGGATGGGACCGCGGACGCTCTCGCCCTCGGCGAGAATGAACTTGAACCTACCGGCGGCGGTCACCCCGATGCAGAGCATGGTGATCGGGCCTTCCTTGATCTTGAACTCGACACTCGCCCCGGAGCCGGGCTTGCCGTGGTATTTGGCCAGGCTGCGCAGGACCGGCCTGCCGTCGGCGATGTTGATATGGTGCGGCCCATCGTGGCCGACCAGGACGAAGCCCTCGTGGAAGTCGATCGGGTGAAACTCCGCGAAGCTGCCCCCGATGTCCAGGCGGTCCATGATCATCATGGCGATACAGGTCTTGAGATCGGACTCGCCGCACATGGGAAAGCCCGCGGCGGTGAGCAGCGAATTGCCCACGATCAGATTGGTCACCAGCTCCCGTGTCGGACTGCCTTCCTGGCCTTCGTAGTAATAGGCCAGGCCGTCCAGGTCGTAGGCCTCTACGAACTTATCCAGCGCCACCGCCACCCGGGCGGCCACCTGGAGGTCCCGGTCGGTGAGTTTCTCCGTGATCGGGTCGGATTTCGGATCGGGCGTATCGAACAGATCGAGGATCTGGCGCTTCTTCGCATCGATCTGTCCATCGGTGACCGAACCCTGCAGCCGCAGCAGCTCATCGGCTTCCGTCTGCACGATGTGGCAGCCGAAGGCCGCCGTGAGCGCCGTCTGGTCCGTCTGCATGTCCAGCATGTGCTCGATGGGATGGCCGAAATGGCCGATCCGGGCCCGCCGCAAATCGTGCAGAACCATGGCAATGTCGCACCATTGGGCGATCTCCCGGTCGGCCGCCGGATCGTCTTTGAGGGTACCCAGAATCACCGGCGGGGGCCGCTTGCCCATCCGGATAGCCACGCCCGTGAACTCGGGGACGGCGCAAAAGTCGTCGTTGCACAACTGCATGTAGGTGGAGGCCTTGGAGTAGTCCAGGGCCTTGAGCGGCTGCAGTGCCACCAGAACCACCGGGACGTCCAGGCCGCGCACGATCGCGCCGAACGACGCCGACGTGGCATACGTGAGCATATCGCAGAACACCAGATCGAGATC
>VGYL01000546.1 GCA_016872975.1 Planctomycetota bacterium | reverse complement strand
GCCTTGATGCTCTCAGTATCCGCCGCGCCGCTCGTAAGCCCCTCCATAACCGTCGTCTGAATCGTGCGGAGCAGGTCTTCGTTCGTCACGCCCGCCCACGTGAGCGAGCGGCCCGCTAGCCGCTTCTGCAACGTGTCGGGCAAGAACCGCTTGGACAGCGTGGTCCCCGGATACCGCGCGCGCTTCGCCGCCCCCCCGCGCGCAGGGTCCGGCTCCGCAAACGTCATGCCCCCGGGAGTCGCGCGGTCCAACTCGTTGCTCACATCTTCGCGCGCCTGCAACGCCGCCGCATACGCCATAACCATCAACGCCGATACGATGCGCCGGCGGTTCTCCTCCGTCTCCACCCGCACGCGCTCCGCAATCCGGTTCGCGAGCACCACCGCGTCGTCGCCGGCGCCCACTACTTCAACCCCCATGCGTACCGCTTCGCGCCCAAGGCATACCGCCCGCTTGCCACGACCGGGAACCCTGCCACCGTCAACGCGCGCTCGATCTGCCCCCGCGTGTAGGCGTACCGCTTGCGCCCGCGCTCCATCCGCAACCACCGCTTCACGCGCCGCCACCACGGCTCGTCAAGCGTCACAACCAAGAGCCCGCCCGGCTTCAAAAGGCGATACAAACGGCTATAGATGATCGACAGCTCCACCCACGAAAACCGCTCCGCCGAATCCATCATCGCCACAACATCCGTCCCGCCGTGCGGCTGGCAGCCGATCATCGCCAGCGTGTAGTGCATGTCGAGCACCGGAATCGCAAGCCTCGTCGGCATACCAAGTGCGCCGTTTCCGGCTACGTCCCCAACGTCCAGCAACCGGCCCTTGCGCCGCGTCTCGTCGGGGATCAGGTCGCGCACCGCACGTATCGTCGCCCGGCTCACGCGCGGCCTCTCAGGATCCCGCCATCTCTTCGGCGATGATCTCAAGCGTTGCATCCTTGATCGCTGCGGTTTCATCCTGCACCTGCGCCAGCGCCTCGTCTATGATCGCCCCCAGCTTGCGCTCGATCTCCACGAAGTTCACCTTGCGCTCGTACGCGTTGACCATGCGAGCGGCCTCGGCGAACCTCGCGCGCGTCTCTTCGTCAAGGGCGGGAGGTTGCTGGAACCCGAACGGCGACGGAGGCGGCTCCGGCTTGCCCCCGCCGATGATCTCCTCCTCTGGCGTGTCGTCTCCGGGACGCTCCGCTCCCGCCGCCTCGTACACGTCATCCAAGAGCAAATCAGCCCCCAACTCCTTCGCCAGCTTCAACCGCTCAAGCTGCGCCGCCCCGTCCTCTTCCTGGTACGGATCAAACCGGAACGTCGGCATCTCCTCCGCCGATACGTTCGGGTAGTTCCACTCGATCAGCGGGCGGATCACCTGCTCGTCCATCGCGTCTTCCAGCGAGCGCCCAATGCGATCGACCGTCTCCGCAAACGTCCGCTCGTGGGTCTCCGACAGCGCGAGAGAGCCGCCTTGCCCTGAGGAGCCCGTGCCGCTGAACATCGTCTGCGGGATACTAAGGCCCTTGAGGATTTCGGCGTTACAATGCTCGATCGCCTGCACGAGCCCATCGCCAACGCCGGGAGGCGGGTAGTTGATCACCAGGTCCTCGTTCAACCCGACAACGTAGGCCATTGAGCCGCTATGCTTGACAAGGCCGTCAAGTATCGTCTGGCGATCTCCGGGCAATGCCTCCGTCTTCTGGACGATCGTGCCGCTCCCGAACTTCTCCATGTGGACCGCGAGGTAGCGTGTGAGGTGGTCCTTGATCGTGTAGACGCGATAGATCGGGCGCAGTACGCTTTCGCCGTACCAGTTGCCCTTGGAGCGGTTGGGCACGAACACGATGAACTGCGAGAGATCGTCGCCCTCGATGGTCTTGCCGTAGTCGAGCGCGCCCTTGTACTTGAGCGCCTCGAGATCGCCGTACTTGTCTACCACGAGATCCATGCTCTCTTGCCACTTGGAGCTGAAGCGCAGATAGCCCCACTTGCCGCGATAAGGGCCGTCCTCGTACATGACTGGCACCTTCTCGATGACGGCATAGCCCATCGGTAGGGCGTCAAGCATGTCATGGAGGAGGTCGCGCTCGTGCCCCTCGATTTGCGCAAGCGCGTAGCGCGTGAACTCGGCTAGCTCTTCGGCGCGCTCCCCTTCGCCGGCGACGATCTGCCAGCCCTTCGCGAGCCGCGCTGTCTCAAGGAACTGCAAGCCGAGGGCGACGACCGGATCCCGCCGGATCATCTCCCGGTACGTCTTCAGCCCGTGAGAGCGGACGATCTTGTCGGGGTTGTACTGTTCGAGCCCGAGCGACCAATACTCGTCGGGCGTGACGCCGGACGGCAAGAGTGCCGGAGCGTCGGCTGTTTTCGGCGGCTTCGCCTTGCGCGCGCGCTTGGGCTTTGTTTCCTCGGGCATCAAACAAGCTCCATTTGTCTCTCGGGCTTGCGTTGTTTCTTGGTCTTCGCGGGTTCGCCGCGTTCGGCGTGACGGATTCGTGCGCGGGCGATCTCCGCATAGTCGGGTTCCTTCTCGATGCCGACGAAGCGGCACCCTTCAGCGAGGGCGGCGATGCCGGTTGAGCCGGAGCCTGCGAACGGGTCAAGGATCAGCGTGTCGCCGGGCATCTTCACCAGGCGGCAGAGGTAGCGCATGAGGGCGACGGGCTTGACGGTGGGATGGTGATTGCGCGGAGGAACACGATTCCCCTTGTCGGTATTCATCCATTCGCCGTTGTCATTTTGCGTGCGTCCGGCGAATCCTTCCTCGCCGTTGAATGTAAGTTCGGTATTTCGACGGGGCAGTTCCTCGCATCCCGCGTCCCTCTCGGCCTTGCTCGCCTTCGCGCAGTAGAAGAAGCGGGAGGCGGAGCCGGAATCAGAACCGCGCGGAGCCTTACATTCTGTCTGCCCGTCCGCTCCTTTATATCCGAGTCCCGATCGCCGCGTTGGATTTGCTCCGCTCGAAGAGTGCGGGAACCTCCCCACGACCTCTTCGCTCCCGTCGTGGATCAGGTTCGCGGGCCAGCGGCCGAGCCGGTGCGATTCGGTGGGATTCGGTCTGACTTCGCTGCTACGCTTGTCGCTGCTGTAGTGATGCGACTTTCCGCCTGGCCCATTCGGGTAAGAATACGTGTCGCTGGTTTCCACCCTGCACCCGTCCACGTTGATCGCTCCGCATCCATGCTCTATGCAGTTCTCCGCGACGGTTCCCGAGAGCGGTTTGCGAGCGACGAGGATCGGCTCCCACGCTGGCTTCAGCGCCGTGCCGTAGCCGGACCAGAGACGAGCGGCTGGGGTTCCCCCGATGTACTGACGGGCGTTCCTGTCTACTGCGTTTGCGTCATCCATCCACGGACGCTGATAGCCCTCATGCCCTTCCTCTCCACGCATCCTGCCTCGTTCAATCCATCCAGCGTGCGCCGCTGATTTGGGTGCTCCAAACATTCCACCAGTCCCCGCCGCCTTGTCGATCGCCTTGCTCACGTCCAGCGACTTCGGGAAGCCGCTCCCGTAGACCCACATCACGCAGTCGCGGATCTCGAATCCCGCGTCCTCGATCGCACACGCGAGGCGGTGGAAGGTGCGCGTCCCCCCGAACGCGAGGAGATGCGCGCCCGGCTTGAGAACCCGCAAGACCTCGCGCCAGAAAGGCTCGCCCGGCAGCCCGTGGTCCCATTCCTTCCCCATGAACGCCAGACCGTACGGCGGGTCCGTCACGCACGCGTGGAACGTCTCCGCAGGCATCCCGCGCATAACCTCCAAGCAATCCCCCTCGTGCATCTGCCACGGGTGCCCGTTGACCTCTACAGCCACTTCGCCTCCTCAATGCTGGGTCTACCGCCCGCGTGTACCGTCGTCTCCGCCGGGCGCTGGCAGCCTTGCCACGCGAGCATCAGCGCAACCACCGTGTCGTCATGCAGTCCTGGCGGCGCGTTGTACCGCAAGAGCCCCCCGGGTAGCCGCTCGCACTCGTACGCCTGCAACTCCGCTATGAGCACGGGATCCTCGGGTATCCCGATCTCGCCGCGCTCGAATGCCAGCGCCAACGCGTCCACCGCCTGCGCCTTGCTCGCGTTCGTCGTGTCCCACGGATAGACCGGGAGCCCTTCGCGTTTCAGCTGCTCCACAAGCGGGTCGCCCATGCTATTTCGCTCCGCGATGATCTGGCCCGGGAACCGGCGGTGCGTCTCCTTCAGGCGCATGATCTGTGCCGCGTACTCTATGCCCCCCATGCGATCCACTCGCACGCAACGCCGCTCTTGCGTATCACACACGGCAAAGGCGGTGAAGTCTCGGATTCGAGCCCAGTCCACTCCGATGACATACCTATGCCCAGGTAGTGCGGCGTTGAGGGTATCTCCTCGCACAGCCTCCAAGACGCGCCGGAAGACGCCGGCCCCGTCCTCCAGGAACTCGGCCTCGATCTCTTGCCGGCGCACAAGCTCGGGGAGATCGCGCCCCATAGCCTCCACCTCGTCGGGGTGCAGGTACGGGTTGTTGCCGCTTGGGAAGCGGAATGACGCCCAATCGGTGTATTGCGGATCGCCCCCGCGTTGCCACAGCTTCCAGAACCATTCGCGCCCCTTGGGCGTGGAGATGAAGATCGCCGACCCGCGCCTGTCTGCGAGCGCAGGACGCACGGCCTCGATCCACGTACGTTCCCGCATGAAGGCGCACTCGTCGAGCGCCACCATTGCGAGCCCGTCTCCGCGCAAGCTGTCTGGGTCTTCGGCCGATCGCAACTCAAGTATCCCGCCACCTGGAAACTTGACCGACCGCTCCATGAGGCTAATCTGTGCACCGGGTATCTCCCGCGCGATCCCGCGCACCGTACGCCAACCGCTACGCCCCGAGGCGCTGTTATAGCTCGGCGTGACCCACCACACAGGTAGGCCACGCAAGGCGCGTTCGAGCAAGAGAGTTGCAGCGAGCTTGCTCTTGCCCCAGCGCCGGCCGGCGGCCAAGACCTTGAACCGCGCCGGGTGCTCCGCAACGCGCCGCTGCCCCTCATGCAGACTCGGGAGCCGGATTCGCACTCGCGGCGTCGTCTCCGGCCTTGTCAATGCCGTTACCCCAAGAAAGGATGATCTCCATCGGCGCGCCGTCTCCGCCGGTGATTGGCTGTTCGGCTTTGCCGTAG
>VGYL01000545.1 GCA_016872975.1 Planctomycetota bacterium | reverse complement strand
AGTCAGGAAGGAAGCAGCCGATGAGCGAGTGGGGTCCGGGGAATCCGCATCCTTTGTCCCAGATGAGCACGGAACTGGTCTGGGAAGGCAAGTACGACGAATCCGGCAACCGCCGGCAGGTCGAGACGGCCGGCTGCGCGATGCCCATGCAGAAGATCGAGACCATCGACCAGCCGCGCAGCGAGGCCGCCGCCAAGGGCAAACAGGACCTGTTGGCCTTCGAGAAAGAGACCACCCGCCGCGACGATTTCCGCAACCGCCTCATCTGGGGCGACAACAAGCTCGTCATGGCCAGCCTCCTCGCCGAGTTCAAGGGAAAAATCGACCTGATCTACATCGACCCGCCCTTCGACGTCGGTGCCGATTTCACGATGGATGTCCCGATTGGTGATGAGAAGGAGACGATCGAGAAGGACCAATCGACGCTCGAAATGGTCGCATATCGGGATACATGGGGAAAAGGGACCGATTCTTACCTCCATATGATGTTTGATCGCCTTTCGCTGATGAAGGGATTGCTATCGGAGAAAGGGAGTCTCTTCGTCCACTGCGATTGGCACGTCTGCCATTTCCTAAGAAGTCTCCTGGATGATGTGTTTGGCTCGGAGTGTTTCCTCAATGAAATCGTCTGGTATTACTACAATAAGCTACACGACAGTCGGAAGAGAATCCTCCCGCGTGCTCACGATGTGATCTTGCGGTACGCAAAGGTTTACGGAGCGCAGGTCCACAATGCACCGAAAGAGAAGCGCGATGAGCCGGTCAAGAAATTGAAGTACAAGAAGGTTGCCGGTCAGATTCAGAACATCATTGGACCAGACGGAAAAGCTGTAACCTACATCAGCGAGGAGCGGACGGTAGATGACGTGTGGCGGATCAGGTGTCTGCAACCGGCGAATATTGAAGAAACGCTCGGCTACGATACCCAGAAGCCGGAAGATTTCTTGGAGCGGATGATTCGTATGGCCTCTGACGGTCTTGACCTCGTGGCCGATCTTTTCTGCGGAAGTGGTACTACAGGTGCAGTTGCGGAACGGTTGGGGCATCGATGGATCATGGCTGACCTGGGCCGGTTCGCTATTCATACCAGCCGCAAGCGACTGATCGAATTGCAGCGCAAGTTGCATGGAGAGGGCAAGCCTTACCGAGCATTCGATGTTTACAATCTTGGTCGGTATGAGCGTCAGTGGTGGCAGAAGGACCGGCTCAAGGGGGCGGATGAGGAGCACCGGCGGGTGGTCCTGGAGTTCTTCAAGGCGGAGGTCCTGACGAATACGGCGTCGCCGCTGATTCATGGGCGCAAATCCGGGGCGTATTGTCACGTCGACGGGATCGATTCCATCTTCAGCCGGACGGAGGCGAAGGCGGTAGCGGAAGCGGTCGCCCAGGCGGGCAGCCGGCAATGCTACGTCCTGGCGTGGGAATTCGAGATGGACCTGCGGCTGACCGTGGCGGCGCTGGAGAAGGAACTGGGCGTCAAGCTGATGCTGATCCAGATTCCGCGGGAGATCATGGAGAAGAACCGCAAGAACCCGCCGCCATTTCTGGAGATGGCGGTCCTGGAGGCCGAGCCGGTCTGCCGCAAGAAGGGCAAAGACAGCAGCGTCGATATCAAGATCACGAAGTTCGTGCCTTCGCTGGCCGAGGTCCCCAGCAAGGAATTGCAGGCCCTGAAAGAGCGGGCGATCAAGAGCGGGACGGACTTCATCGACTTCTGGGCGGTCGATTTCGAATGGGAGCCGGGCCAGCCGTTCAACCATCACTGGCAGGACTACCGCACGCGGAAGGACCGCAGCCTCAAGACCGTCAGCGACGCGGGCCACGTCTACGCGAAGAAGGGTAAGCATACGGCGTGCGTCAAGGTGATCGACACCTTCGGCTGCGATACGAGTATCACGGTGGAGGTGACGGCATGACCAGGAAACGACC
Source organism: Planctomycetota bacterium (assembly GCA_016872975.1). GTDB lineage: Bacteria > Planctomycetota > Phycisphaerae > Sedimentisphaerales > Anaerobacaceae > PLanc-01. The sequence continues at coordinate 3,198 of VGYL01000545.1, read as the reverse complement.
TCCCGCTGCTAGGGGCCAACCCGAGAGCGATCAGCCGGGCGGGGGCCAGATCGTTCTGTACCAGACAGAAGATGGGCGTCAGAGGATTGAAGTGCGGCTCGAAGGCCAGACCGTGTGGCTGACGCAGGCCGCCATGGCGGAACTGTTCCAGACGACGACCCCGAATATAAATATCCATCTCAAAAACATCTACGCGGAGGGTGAGCTGATAGAGGAAGCAACTATTAAGGAATACTTAATAGTTCGCTCCGAAGGGGCCCGCCAGGTGGAGCGGCGGGTAAAGCACTACAATCTGGAGGCCATCATTGCCGTAGGTTATCGCGTCCGTTCTCACCGGGGGACGCAGTTCCGTCAGTGGGCTACGGAGCGTCTGCGCGAGTTCATCGTCAAAGGCTTCGTTTTGGATGATGAGCGACTGTCCGAGCCGGGCGGCATCGATTACTTCGATGAACTGTTGGAGCGAATCCGTGCCATCCGAGCCTCAGAAAAGCGCTTCTATCACAAGGTCCGGGATATCTACGCCTTGAGCGCCGACTACGACGCGCAGCACCCGATGACGCAGGAGTTTTTCGCCACGGTTCAGAATAAGATGCTCTATGCCGCCACCGGTATGACGGCAGCAGAGCTTATCAACCATCGAGCCAACAGCTCTCTGCCCAACATGGGGTTGACGACATGGAAGGGCGCAGGACGTGGGCGGGCATTGACGAAGGCGGATACGACCATTGCCAAGAATTACCTCAACCGCCAGGAGATGAGAACGTTGGAGCTCCTTGTCGGGCAGTATCTCGACTTCGCGGAACTTCAGGCACAACAGCGCAGAATCATGTACATGGCCGACTGGAAGGCGAAGCTGGATGACTTTCTGCGCCTCAACAATCAGGAGATCCTGACTCACGCGGGCAAGATCTCCAAAGAACTTGCGGAGGAGGCGGCACACGCGCAGTATGGGAAATTTGCCCGGAACCGACGGAGGATTGAGGCCGACCACGCCGATGAAGAACTGCGTCAACAGGTCCGTCGCCTGACCGAGGGCCCTGCGGGAGACAACGATGCCTGACCAACCACTCGTGAATCCCACGGCCCTGGAACCTCTGTTTTCCCCGTGGGAGGAGCCCATCAAGCACCGCATCCGGGCGGACAAGCCCGGCGAGCCCGCCAGGATTCTCAACGGCCGCAGACCGTCTCCCCTCGTCATTGCCAACAACCTTCGGTGGGCGGTGAAGGAATGGCGCGAGTCGTTTTACGGCGGGGCCAGCGATACGACGCGGGAATTGCTCAACCACTGGTTCAACCGCAGTCATCGGGGCAAGACCGCTGCCGGGGAGGAATTCGAGTTTCACTACTACTTCTGCCAGCGGGAGGCGATTGAGACACTCACTTATCTCAAGGAAGTGAGGGGCCTCACCTGTCTGTCCCAGATCGTAGCGGAGTTTGGCGGGCCGGCCGCAGAAGTCCAGTCGCTCGGTATTACCGAGGAAGAGGACATGTGGTCCCGCTATGCGTTCAAGGTGGCTACCGGTGCGGGCAAGACCAAGATCGTGAGCCTGGCGATGGTCTGGAGCTACTTCCATCACCTGCGAGAATCCGATTCGCCGCTGACGCGCCATTTTGTCGTCGTGGCTCCCAACCTGACGGTCTATGAGCGTCTGAAAGAAGACTTCGGCGATGGCCGGATCTTCGATACCGACCCGTTGATCCCGGCCGAGTGGCGCGGGGACTGGAATCTATCCGTCGTTCTGCAAGATGAGACCAAGGGACGCGAAGATAGGGACGTCCCCAGGAAAGCGCGCGCCGCCGTCGAGTGGTGCCGGTGTGCCTCGGCCAGGCAATGCAGGTGGGAGTATCTCTATGTGCCGCAAGACGTGTTCGAAGGCCTGCGCGAAGCATCCGTCGAGGCCCTGGCCCGGACCTGCACGCCGGCCCTGCAGAACCTCCTGAAAGAGGAGGAACACAAGGATCAGTTGCCTTTGTTTGCCTCGGTGATTGAGGAGGAGGCCAAGGAGACTCCGTTCGAAGCCAAAGGCCTCGTGGACAAGGAAATCCTGGACGCGTTGCCGGAGCGATATCGCCGTGCGGCGGAACAGGCGATTTCCGTGTTTCGCTTTCTGGAGAAGAAGGAGAACATCAACTACGCGCAGGTGTTCCAGGCCCTGCTCGGTTCCGTCGACGAAGCCTGCCGGGGGCTGATCCTCAAACGCTTGTTGCCCCGCATGCCCGATCCCGGACAAGAGCAAAGAGCGTGGTTCAATCCCTATGTGGACAATCTCGGGCGAGGCCAAGCGCAGCACTATCTCGCCATCGCTCAGAATCTCAAGAAGACGCTCGTGTACCGCAATGGCTTTTCCCCACTCGGCCTGCTCAGGAATTGCCTGGATTATGCGTTGAACGACAGCACCAAGATCACGGGCGTTTTCGAAGCACTGAAGACGGCATTCAAGGTAAAGGGCGCCGCCGACCTGTTGACCGTCGTCGCGAACATCAATGAATTCCGCAACACGTACGTCGCACACCAAGAGAAGGAACTGAGGGACGTCAATCTGGCCCGGAAGCAACTCACAAAATGGGTCGCAGGGCTGTGCTATGTGCACATGCGAGAATAGAGAAATGGGAAGCGCTTCGCGGGGTCTGCCCGGAAGATAGGCTTTCGCGGTTGCAGAGGCGTCGTTCGTGGTTCGTGAAGCGGGAAGCGAAAGCGGGCCGTACGGCGTTCGGGACTGTTTTCTCTGTGTCCTCGGTGTCCTCTGTGGCTCAAAAGAAGTCCCCTGTTGGCGGTTCTCAGTTCCCAGTTGCGGCCTGCGGCCTGACGTCCTGGGCCGGGGGCGGCTGAGCCACATGTCTCTTCCAATCTGCGCGAATCGGCGTAATCTGCGGCTGAAGAAGAGCTGTTGAACCGAGGATGACAGAAAGGAAAATGGTAGAAACGAAAATGAATCCGGAAGAACAGGAGACGTTCTTCGGCTCTCCCCATATTCCTTTCCACCATCTTCTTTTCTACCCCTGTTGGTTCCGGCCGCAGTCCGGGCTGGGGAAACCGGTGTAATCTGCGGCTGTCAGAGGGTTCCCGGTTCTCAGGGACTCGGTGGGGCAAGCCCCACCCTACGGGTTCTGATCTCTGCGTCTTGGCGTCTCTGCGCGAGTAGCCTTTTGGTTGCGGCCGCCGGCCGCGGCGCGTCTTTTTGCGGCGCAGAAGGTTCG
>VGYL01000544.1 GCA_016872975.1 Planctomycetota bacterium | reverse complement strand
GTCCAACAGGCCGAGCGACGCCGGGACGGAGATCTCGCGCTGCACCTCGTCGCGGACGCGGTAGAACTCCAGGCAGAATGAGTGGTCCGTCCGGGCGCGGGCCGGGCCGGCGGCTACTGGGCCGGTCGCGTCGATGATCCCCCTGCCGTACGCCACCTGCAGGCCGAACTTGTTGGCCAAGGCCACGCCGCCGGCCTCCTTCTGCTCGCGGTCAGCCGGGACGCCCCACACGCCGGTCATCAACAGCACCTGGACCCCTTCGTGCAGCAGGGCCGCCATAAGCTGCTTTTTCACCGAGCCGCAGAAAAGAGGGATCGCCGCGCCGAATCCTGCGTCCGGGCGGTCCGGGTCAAACGGGACGCCCACCTCCACCTTCTCGGCCTCCGGCAGGAGGAGGTCTCTCAACTCCCGGCCCAGCGTCTCGAAGCCCCGGCGCTGCAGCCAGGGCCGCAGCGTCGCGGTGATCTCGGTCCCCAGGAACGTCCGCCGCTCGACCAGTAGCACGCGCAGGCCCCGGCGCGCCGCATGACGGGCCGCCAGGCAGCCGGCGAGACTGCCTCCGATCACGATGAGATCGTAGGCGCGGAACGCCGCGGGCGATCTGCCGGCGGGACTTGCCCCCAGGAGAAGGCTTCCCCAGCCATGGGGCGCCAGGGCAACGGCCGGGAGGGCGGATTGTAGGAATTCCCTGCGGTCCATAGGTCGGGTCCTTTCTGCTCACCTTGTCTGTCGGACGGTTCTGTCCCCGAGACGCCGGATTCACCTTCTGTACTGCGGCGCGAGACCATCTTCGCCGCAATGCCGCCGGATGCAAGGATTATCCGCCCAGGGCGAACGCAAAGTCGTCAGACCATCCCCCCTCCCTTCACACGTGAGCCCCCTCCTCTCGCCCCTGCGCGAGGGGGAAATGTCACCTATGGCCATGGGAATAGGGGAATATGCGCGGGCCACCCCGTATTTCCACGATGGAACGACGCCCTCCCGCGCGGGCACCATCAAAGATGCTCAACACACTCCGGTGCGCATCTTTGGATAAACGTGCGCATCTTTGGGAAAAGGTGAGCATCTTCGGCCGCGGGTGAGCATCTTTGGACGGGGGCCCCCATCCTGCGGTTTTCACCTACTCTCCCGCCGGACGGGGGCGACCCTGCTGAATTGCGGCTCGGCCGGCGTTCGCATGCTTGCCGGGTGCCGTGTCTATGAGGCGTAGACACGGCACCCGGCTCGTTTGTAGTGGCGTCGTCAGACGCTATCTTGAACATGCTCTGACGAGCACACTACGAACCGGCCTACCGGCCTTGACGCTACCACTCGCGAGGACTGTCACCCGGTTCATTCGCATGGACCGCGGGCGATCGGCGGGGGCGCCGAGGCGGCCCGGGGTCAATTCGCGCTCTCGTACACCATGATCGTGTTCCAATCCTCGGCGAAGCGGCCGACCGCGGTGTGCAGCCGGCTCTTGACCGTGCCGACGGGAATCCCGAGCATCCCGGCGATCTCGGCGTACGAGAACTTCTGGAAATAGGCCAGCAGCAGGATCTCGCGCAGCTTGGCCGGCATCCGCGCGATGATCCGCTTGACCGCGGCGGCCGTCTCCTCTTTCATCAGGTCGTCATAGGGGCGGCTCTCGTCGTGATCCAGCGTGTTGAGCACGTCGTCGAGCGAATGCTCCTCGTCGTCGAACAGGCTCCCCAGATTGGTGGCATCGATCCGCTGGCGGCGCCGCAAGGCGTCTTTGGCCTTGTTGGCGGCAATCGTGAAGAGCCAGGGACGCAACGGCCTGGACGGGTCGAACGTGTCGCGACTGACGTACAGTTGCAGGAAGGTGTCCTGGAACACGTCGTCCACGAGGTCCCGGTCATGCAGGTACCGGCGGAGAAACGCGTACACGCTGTCCTTGTATTGGTGAACCAGTTCCTGGAACGCCCCTTCTTCGCCGGCCACATAACGCTTCAGCAGTTTCTCGTCGTTCATGACAATCCCTTTCCAACCAACTGTTACCTACTGTGACCATAGGATATCCATGTCGCGCTCCCGGCAGAATCGGGCGGGCGCTGGTTCCGCCATCGGGCTTGGTACTCGTTTGCGTATCGGGGATTCCCCGATACGTGACGTTGCGCCGAGAGCACGGCACGAGAGCGGCATGACACCAGGGCGCGAGTGTCCCGGGCGTTTCGATATCGGTCCGCGGGTCCAGAAGCGGGGCCGTTGGGGGACGGCCTTGGAAGTCCTGCGTTCATGCGGTGTTCGAGTTCCGCGTTTACGCGATGTTCGGAGTACCGCGTCTACGCGGCGTTTGGAGTAGCGCCTTTACGCGGCGTTTGGAGTTCCGCGTTTACGCGGGTCGAACAGTCCTGCCTTCCTTTTTCCCTTCCGCGTCTGACGAGTTTTGACGTCCAGGTTCGATAATCCGAGGCCACGGAAACCGGTCTTCGTAGGGCGAGCGTCCCCGCTCGCCTGAAGACGTTGTGCGAGGACGCACGACCTACGAAGAGACCGGCATGCGTCCTTTGTCCAAGTTGTCCGTCAGAACTCATACGGCGGAAGGAAAAGCAGAATGTCCCCTTTTCCGGAGAGCGGTCCTACACCCGCGGGAATCACTCGGCTTGCGTTTGGTTGCGGGAAGTACTATAGTATGGGTGAAGCTGCGGCGGCTGGAAACAAGGGCTCCGGCGTGGTTGCCTGGAGCGCGGCGCCGCGGATGGAATGGGGCTCTATTCCGTGGCACGGACGTCACAATCTGCTCAGCGTCAGACCGCCGGTCCGGCGGACAGGTTCACTCTGGCGACCGGATACGATTGCCCATGATCATGAGTTGGAAACGGTTCTGCTTCGTTTGGATCGCGGTGCTGGTACCCTTTGCCTTGGCGGCGGTCTGGCTTCTGCGGCTGGAGCGGGGTATCGAGGTGCAACCGGCCGGCGTGCCGGGCGAGCCGTTGCGGGTCGTGGTGCTGGACCCCTTGTGTCGCCCGCTGGTGCGCGAGGAGCTGCGGATCGTCGCGCGGGACTATACCCCGCTGGGCGGGCTCCTGGAGCAGGCGGTAGGCCGGCCGGTGGCGCTGTCGTACGGGAATCGGCTGGCCGACACGCTGCATCAGGCGGGCTCGCCGGACCTGATCCTCGGCCAAGAGGCGGCGGTGCTGGCCGAGGCGGCCCAGTTCAATGAGTCGCTCCGGCCGTTGGCCCGCCTGACGGACGACCGCGGCGCGACCGATCTCGCGGGCGTGTTCCTCGTGCGGGAGGCGGCCGCCGCCAAGAACATCGGGGACATGGACAATTACCGGATCGTGTTCGGTCCCCCCGGCGAGCCCCAGCGGCATGCCTGGGCCCTGGCGGCCCTTTCCCAGTGGGGGATCGCGCCCGTGCCGCCGATCAAGACCGTGCCGACCGGTCGCGAGGCCCTGCAGATGGTCGCGCAGAACCGCGCGGATGCGGCGGTGCTCTCCAGCTTTGCCCTGGCCCTTCTGGAGGACGAGGACATCCGGAAACTGGGGCCGCTGCGCGTGGTCGGCCGGACCGAAGCCCAGCCGTTCATTACGGCGTTCGCCACCGCCCGGATCGGACCGGCGACCGAGCAGGCGATTACCATGGCCCTGCTTTCGGTCCGGGACCATCCTCCGGTGCTGGAGATGCTGCGGTCCAAGGCGGGGTTCGTGCCGTTGCGGGAGGAGCCGCCGGCGAAGAAGGAGCCGCCCGCCCCTGCCCCGGTGACGGAATGGACGGATTGGCGCGGGCCGGACCGGGCCGGGATGAGCCCGGATGTCCCGGCGCGGCTGCCGGCCACGGTGAAGTTCCTGTGGAAGCGCGGCCTGACCGGGGCCAGCCCCGCGGGCATCGCAGCGACGGCCACCCACGTGATCGTCGCCGACAAGAACGAGCAGAAGGACCAGGACATCTGGCGGTGCCTCGACGCCGATACCGGCAAGGAGCTGTGGACGATCGCCTACGCGACCCCGACCGAGATGGAGTTCACGAACGCGCCGCGGGCCACGCCGGTGATTCACGGGGGCTTCGCGTACCTGCTCGGGGCGTTCGGCGACCTGCACTGCGTCAGCCTGTACGGCAACGGCATCCTCTGGCGCAAGAACATCGTTCAGGACTTCGGGGCCAGGCTGCCGGCCTGGGGCACCTGCTCCACGCCGCTGGTGGTGGACGACAGCCTCGTCGTGAGCCCGGGAGCGACCGAGGCTTCCCTCGCGGCCCTGGGCCTGTACACGGGCGAGGTGCTCTGGAAGACGCCCGGCGCGCCGGCGGCCTATGGCTCACTGATCCTCGGGACCTTCGGCGGCGTCCGCCAGATCGTGGGCCACGACGCCGAGTCGCTCGGCGGCTGGGACCCGAACACCGGACAACGGCTGTGGACCTTGAAGCCCGACAAAAAGGGCGACTACAACGTGCCGACCCCGGTCAATATCTTCGGCCGGCTCCTGGTGGCCACGGAGAACAACGGCACGCGCCTGCACAACTTCACGCCGGACGGGCAGATCCGCCCGGCGCCCGTCGAGCGGTCGCGGGACTTGGCGCCGGATACGGCGACGCCGGTGGTCGTCGATGGGCTCGTGTTCGGCTGCGCGCGCGGGCTCGTCTGCCTCGACCTCAACGACGGCTTCAAGACGCTCTACTCGGCACAGGGCGACGGCGCGTTCAAGGAACACGCGGCGTTGATCGCCGGCTACGGCCGGGTCCTGGCGGTCACCGTCGGGGGCGAGGTGATCCTCTTTCAGGCCGCGCGGGACGCCTTTACGCCGATCGGCCGGCTGCGGGTCTTCGAAGGCACCGAGGTCTGGTCGCACCCCGCCCTGGTCGGCGACCGCCTCTACCTCCGCAGCATGAACGAGATCGTCTGCCTGCTCCTGAGCGAGACGCCGTGAGGCTGGCCCGTGCCGGCAGGGCAATCGCAAAGTCGCAAGACATGGTTGGGTGGCAGCGGCAAGCGGAGTCTTCGGAGCTTGCCGATGGTTTCGCCCGTCGCCATCGGCAAGGCCTGCGCAAAGCCTACGGCCTTGCCGCTGCCACCCGTTGATGCCGCCCAGGTGCTCACCTTCAGGACTTTGCGTTTGCCCGGCCTCCCGGCCCGTCCGCCGACACGGCCAGGGAAAAGGGGACATTCTGCTTTTCCCCTGGCCGGAGG
>VGYL01000543.1 GCA_016872975.1 Planctomycetota bacterium | reverse complement strand
TCGAAAGAAAGAAATCGGGAAGCGGATTTCCGAGAAGAATCCGCCGCCGGCCCCGCCGGCGCGGGCGGCCGCAAACGGGCCCCCGCCCGCTTCCCGATTTCTTTCTTTCTCAAGTAGGCCCAACTCCCCATTCTGCAAAACTCCAGCTCAGTCCTGAGGAACAAGTGGACCGTTGCCGCAACAGGAAGGAACGTCAAGTCTCAATTCCGGGAGGTGCGTCATTATGAAAAACACGATCTATGCCGTAGTCATTGCCGTCTGCATCGTGGGAGCCGTGGTGGTGTTCGTCGTCGGACGCAGAGGGAGCAGCGGCGTCGGTGCCATTGCGGACAGCGAGATGGTCTGGGTCAAGTGCACCCGGTGCAACCAGGGCTATGAGATGGGCCTGAGGCAATACTACAAGGAATCGCAGGAGAAACTGCAGGCCAGCCCCTCGGGCATGATGATGGCTCCGCCCCTGACTTGCCAGCAGTGCGGCAAGGACGGGATTGTCCGGGCCCACAAGTGCGAGAATGAGAAATGCGGCGAGATCTTCCGGGCCGGCAGCGTGCCCAACGATTTCGAGGATCGCTGCCCCAAGTGCAAGCACAGTGCCACCGAGGCGAAGAGAAAGGCCAGCCTGGGCCAGCAATAGTGTGGCGAGCGGCCGGTCCTCTCGCGCCCCGCGCCGCGGGTCTGACCGGTCGGTGTGTCCCCGGGATGCGGATTCCGGTGGAATCGATCGAGCCGGCCCTGCCGGTGCAGGCTGGCTCTTACTCTGCGCCCGCGGGCTCCTGGGCCGGCAGGTTGAAGCGCTTCCTGCGCTCCTGCAGGGGCAGGAGAACGTTCTCCTGGTATTCCTCGCGCCCCGTCTTCAGGCCGCTCAGGGAGGCGTAGCGTCGGGCAATTCGCTCCTGGAGGTAAGCGACTCGGTTCACCGGGCTGGGGTGGGTCGAGAAGAACTCAATCGGACGGATGGCCTGGAGGCCCTCCAGGATTTGCATGACTTCCACCATGCCGTTCGGATCGTAGCCGGCTTGGGTCATGTAGTTCAGCCCGGCGAGATCCGCCTCTTTTTCATCTTCGCGGCTGTACTGCAGCGTCAGCACGGCGGTCACGAAACGCGTTCCGCGGGCCAGATCCGGAGAGCCGCTGACTTGGGCGGCCGCCATGATCGCGGTCATGCCGATCTGCTCGCTCATGGCGACCAGAGTGTCGCGCGCCACGATGTGCGCGATCTCGTGGCTCAGGACCGCCGCCAACTGGGCCTCCGTTCGGAACTCCTTGAGCAGGTCTCTGGTGATGAAGATGTAGCCGCCGGGCACGGCCAGCGCGTTGGCCCCTCCTTCCTCGATGGCGGCGAAATGATAGGCCAAATCCGGCCGTTGACAGAAACCGGCGATCCTCTGGCCGATCCTGTTGACATAGCTCTGGAGGTTCTCTTCCGGCATGCGGCCGCCCAGCGCCTTTTCCACGAGCGGGGCATACTTGCGTCCCAGTTCAACATCCTTGTCCGGCGGGAAGAACATCAACTCCTGGTTTCCCGTAATGGGATTTACAGCACAACCCGAAAGTAGAGTAACTGCCAGTACGAGGAAGGTCGCCGGAGATATTGTTCTCTGTGTCACAATAAGTGCTCCTGAATACTATGATTTTGCTTGCAATGGTTGTGGGGCGTATTATACTCGCGTCCTTGTTGCTAAGGTAATGGAAAACGATGGCTCAACCGAACCACTGCGACGGTTGCCGCCAAGCGGACGGTTGTCGAGAAGCCTATCGTCAGCTTGGCTGTACCGAGGGTCCTTCCGTGACTCTCCCGGTTCTTGTCGCGTTCCTGCTGCCGATCGTTGTGTTCGCGATCCTGCTGGCTGGAATTGTCTGGTGGCTTGAGGGCAGGGTGGCCGGGTCGTATCAAGCGCCTCTGGCTTTGATTCTGTCCCTATCGATAACGACAGGTCTGCTGCTGGCCGTACGCGTCCTGACGCGGCGGCATGCAAGGAAGTAGTTTTCAAGGCTGAAGAATATGCCTGGTTTTCTCCATGACATCCGCTCTTTCGCCGGAGGGGTACATCCGCCGGAGGGCAAACATCTCACCGAGGACAGGGCCATCGAGCCCGGACCCTCGGCGAAAGAGCTCGCGATACTTCTGAGTCAACATATTGGTGCGCCCGCACAGCCGCTGGTCAAGAAGGCTGAGGCCGTGCAGGCCGGGCAGAAGATCGGCGACTGCCAGGCCTTCATCGGCGCGCCGGTCCATGCGTCCGTGGCCGGCAAGGTCAAGGACATCGCCTTGCAGCCGCACGTCGTGATGGGGCGCAGCTTGGCCGTGATTCTGGAGGCACAGACGGAGGCGTCACCGAGCCCGCCGTCGTTCGTGCGGCCGCCGGACTTCGACCCCTCGACGTACACCTCCGAGCAGATCTGCGACGCGGTGCGCCAGGCGGGGATCGTCGGCATGGGAGGCGCGGGCTTCCCCACCAGTGTCAAGATCCAGCCGGATACGAAGACCCCGAAGGAAACTCTGATCGTCAACGGCTGCGAGTGCGAGCCGTACATCACGTGCGACTACCGCGTGATGCTCGAATGGACGGACCAAGTGATCACAGGCATCCAGCTTGCCCAGCGGGCCTGCGGTGCCACGCGGGTCTTCCTCGCGATCGAAGACAACAAGCCCCAGGCCGTCGAGCGGATAACCGCGGCGCTGGCCCGGCTGGGTCTTGGCGCGCAGATGACGGTGGTCCGCGTCAAGACGAAGTACCCGCAGGGCGGCGAGCGGCAGCTCATCCGGGCCGTGCTGCAGAAAGTCGTGCCCACCGGCAAGATTCCGCCGTCGATCGGCGTGGTCGTCAGCAACGTCCAGACGACGGCGGCGATTGCCGATGCCGTCGTCTACGGCCGGCCTCTCACGCACCGCGTCGTGACCGTTACCGGCGAAGGCATCGCCCGGCCGGGCAATTACTATGTTCCGATCGGGACGCCGGTCCAGGCCCTGATCGACCACTGCGGCGGCCTGACGAAAGACAGTGCCAGAGTCGTTCTCGGCGGGCCCATGATGGGCATTGCCGCCGCCGATCTGAGCACGCCCATCACCAAGACCGGCGGCGCCGTGACAGTCCTGACGGCCGGCCAGGTCGGAAAAGGCGCCTCGCAGCGACAGACGCCGTGCATTCGTTGCGGCCGGTGCGTGCAGGCCTGCCCCGAGCACCTCTGTCCGACGAAGATCGCCCACGCCGTCAAGAACAACCTGCTGGATCTGGCGGTGAAGCACCACCTCACCGCCTGCATCGAATGCGGCTGCTGCACCTACGTCTGCCCGGCCAACGTGGACCTCACGGGCTATATCAAGACGGGCAAGATCTACCTCGCCCGGCAGAAGAAGAAAATGCCGGCATAATCGATAAGCGCTTCCAACAGAATGAAGACCACTTTCACGTCATTGCGAGCGAAGCGAAGCAATCTCCCATCCGTGGGATTGAGATTGCTTCGTCGCTGCGCTCCTCGCAATGACATAATCAGGCCTGTCCTGTTGGAGGCTCCAAGGAATCCTGGATGATCGAATCGACACCTCAAGACATCAGCATTGCGTTCGCCCCGCACGTCCGCAAGGCGCTCTCGACGCAGCGGATCATGCTCGACGTGGTTCTGGGGCTGGTCCCGGCCCTCGTCGTGGCGGGCCTCTTCTTCCGACTGTACGGCCTGCTGCTGATCGGCGTGTGCGTGGCGGCCTGTGTGGCGACGGAGTCCGTCTGCAACCTGATCCGCAAGCGGCCGAGCTCGGTGTGGGATTTCAGCGCCGTTGTGACGGGCGTGATTCTGGCCTTGTCGCTTCCGCCCGCCCTGCCCCTGTGGACGGCCGTCATCGGCGCCGTCTTTGCCATTGCCGTCGGCAAGATGGTGTTCGGCGGTCTGGGCGCCAATATCTTCAATCCCGCCATGATCGGCCGGGCGTTCCTGACCGCCTCCTTCGGCATCCTGATGACGACGTGGACCGTCCCGGCCACGATCGATGCCGCCCGGCCGGCGGTGGCGCCGACCAATGACATCCAGGACATTCGCACGCAGGCCACCCCCCTGGCCTGGAGCAAGGTGGCCATCAAGGACAGCAACGGCGCCCGCATCTACAACGAGCGGCACCCGCTTCTGCGGGGCCTGTTTGGCGAGGAGGCCGGCTCCCTCGGCGAAACCAGCGCCGTCGCCCTGCTGCTGGGCGGGCTGTACCTGGTCATGCGGAAGATCATCACCCTTCACATTCCTTTGGCCGTGCTGCTCTCGGCGTTCGTTTTCGCCGCCATCGCGTATTTGGTCGATCCGGACAAATACGTCCCGCCGTTCTACCACGTGACGAGCGGCGCCCTGTTGCTGGGCGCCTTCTTCATCGCCACCGATCCGGTGACCGCTCCCCTGACCGTGCGCGGCCAGTGGCTTTTCGGCATCCTGATCGGCGGCTTCACGATGCTGGTGCGGCTCGTCGGCGAATATCCGGAAGGCTTCATGTACGCCGTGCTCCTGGCCAACGGTGTCCGGCCGCTGATCGACCGGCTCTTCCAGCCGGTCCCCATGGGAGGTGTGCCGAATGTCTAAGCTGACGTACTTCCTCCGGCAGAGCTGGCTGCTCCTGGCCGGCTCCTTCTGCTTCGGTCTGCTGATCGCGATGACCAATAGTGCCCTGTCGGGCCGGATCGAGCTGAACAAGGCCGCCAAGCTCAACGATCTGACGCGGGCGCTGCTGCCCGGCGCCGAACACTTCCAGTTGCTCGAGGCCGAGATCCAGGTGGCCCAGCCGGACGGCTCGAAGCAGAAGGCCCGGATCTTCGAGGTCCTCGCGAGTGACAAGCAACGGATCGGTTGGAGCTTCAACGCCGCCGGCACCGGGTTTGCCGGTGTTATCGAGCTGGTGGTTGCCGTCGACCGGGATTTCGAGAAGATCATGGGCTTCGACGTGCTGGCCAGCAGCGAAACCCCGGGCTTCGGCGACCAGATCAAGGCGGATTTCTACCGCCGGCAATACGCCGGCGCCCCGGCCGAGAAGCTCATGCTGGTCAAGATGGGCAATCCCGCCGTGCCGGATGGCCAGATCGTCGCAATCACCGGCGCCACCGTCAGCAGCCAGGCGGTCGTGGATATCTTCAACACGTTCCTGACGCAGATCAAGA
>VGYL01000542.1 GCA_016872975.1 Planctomycetota bacterium | reverse complement strand
GTGACATTTTCATAACCTCCTGTTCTAGCGTAGCTTATGTCAAACCGAGGGACAAATCGTAGCGTTGTGGTACTACGAGCACACTACGAGCCGGGGGCCGGACGGGCGTCTCTTTTTTGTGAGGAAGGAGTTGTGCCATGCGTAGCAGATGCGTCGTGTCGGTCGGTGTCGCAGCGGTGCTGCTGGCGGTTGCCGCTTTCGGTCAGAGCACGGTGTCCCGGCAGGTCGTGGGAGCCCCGCCGGCGGAGGCGGCCGGCCAGGAGCGGATCGCCTGCACCGGCAAGGTGACCGACTCCCAAGCCCGGCCGGTCCAAGGCGCCAAGGTGACATTGCACCAACTGGATGTGGATTCCTCCGAGGAGGTCATGACGGCCCAGCGGATCGGGGAGAAGGTCACCGGCGCCGACGGCGCCTTTGCCTTCACGGCCGCCAAGCCTTCCGGGATCGAGAGGCTCGGCTGCCTCCTTGTTCAGAAAGAAGGCTTCGCCCTGGGTTGGGGCGTCTGGCCGATGCGGGAGGGATCGCGACCGGCCGACATCGTGCTGGGCAAGCCGAAGGAGCTCACCGGCGTGGTGGTGGATGAGGCCGGCACGCCCGTCGATGCCGCGGACGTCAGCATCGCCGTGGGCCTGATCGGGAGCATGGAAGACCAACGGTTCATGACGTTCATGGCGGACCCCCAATTGCTGACGGTCAAGACCGATGCCAGGGGACGCTTCGTCTTTGCGAACATGCCCGCCGAGGCGACCTTCGATTTCTTCATCAAGAAGCCGGGCCGGGCCACGATCTGCACCTTCAATCCCTCGACCGAGAAGTGCCAGTTTGCCATCGGACAGCCCGATATCAAGCTCACCCTGCCCCCGGAGGCGACGATCCAGGGCGTGGTCGTGGAGAAAGCCGGCGGCAAGCCGGTGGCTGGGGTGCCGATCATCGCACGACAGGTTGGGCAGGAGGTTCCGTTTGGCAATGACCCCATCGTTTCCGGGCCGGATGGCACGTTCCGCCTGACCGGTCTGGCCGCCGGTGACTACCGAGTGCGAGTGAGACCCAGGGACCGGGAGCCCGCCCCATGGGTGGCCGAGCCGGTGCAGGTGAGCCTCCAGACCGGCCAGACGCAGAGCGAGGTGCAGCTCCAGCTCGAGAAAGGCTGCACCATCGAAGTGCTCGTCAAGGACAGCGCCGGCAAGCCGGCCGCGGGGGCCAATGTGCACGTTTACAGCCCCCAGACGGAGCAGCGCTTTCACGGCGCGACCGACGAGAACGGCCTGGCGCGGCTGCGGGTCACGCCGGGCCAATACGTCCTTACGGGCGTCTACAGCGAGGGACATGCCCGGCAGGGGATGACGCAGCAGCAATCGGTCGCGGTCGCAGACGGCCAGACCCGGCGCCTGGAGCACGTTCTGACCGCCGCGCCGAAGGTCACCGGGATCGTGCGCGACGAGGCCGGCAAGCCGCTGGAGGGGGTGCAGCTAGAGCTCAAACCGATGGGCGGGCCCTCTCAGCGAGCCACGGATGCCGAGGGCCGGTTCGAAGTGACGTGGGACCCCAGGATGTTCGGACCGTCAGGTGTCACCCCGGTGCTCGTCGTGCGCGATGAGGCCCGCAACCTCGTCCAGGTCGTCGAGCTCGAGGAGCAAACAAAGGAACTCGATCTGAAGCTCAGTCCCGGGCTGATCGTCACGGGCACGGTGCAGAACGAGCAGGGCCAGGCCCTGTCCGGCGCCCGGGTGCGGGTGATGATGATCGTGGCCCGCTATGGCTCGGGTCTGGGCCGGGGCGATCTGGCCACGACCGGCGCGGACGGAAAGTTCGAGCTCAGGGCCATCCCGCTGGAGCACCAATGCATCGTCTCCGCCCAGGCGGATGGCTACGGCAAGCGGGATATCCCGGTCAATCCCGGGGCAGCGCAGGGCGACCGCTTCGACGCCGGCGTCTTCAAGCTCGCCGTGGCCAATCTCTCCGTCTCGGGCGTGGTCGTGGACGCCGACGACCAGCCCGTCGCCGGCGCCAGGATCTACGCCTATGGCGAAGGCCAGCCCGACTCCGGGGACATCCAGACCGACGCCGAGGGCAAGTTCACCATCAAGAGTGTCTGCCCGGGTACGGTCCGTCTGCACGCGCACACCTCCCGTCCGCCGTTCCAGTCTGGCTCCGCGCAGGTCGAAGCGGGTGCGACGGACGTCCACGTCGTCATCTCCGCGCGGTCCTCCGCCCAGCCCTACGGCGTCCGCAAGCCCTCCTCCCTGAAAGGCAAACCGCTGCCGTCACTGAGAGACCTGGGGGTGGAGCTGCCCGCCGACACGCAGGGCAAAATGCTGCTGGTATGCTTCTTCGACATGAACCAACGCCCGTCCCGCTACTGCCTGACCCAGTTGACCGCCCAGGCCGCCGCACTGGCGGGCAAAGCAGTGACGGTGGTTGCGATCCAGGCGGCCAAGACCGAGGACACCACGTTGCGCGAGTGGACCGAGAAGAACAAGATTCCATTCCCGGTGGGCCATATCACGAGTGACGAGGACAAGATGCGGTTCGCCTGGGGAGCGGCTTCCCTGCCTCACCTGATCCTCACCGACAAGAGCCGCACGGTAGTCGCAGAGGGTTTCAGCCCGGGTGACCTCGACAAGCATATCGAGATGATGGCGGGCCGGTAGGTATGGTGTGGCACGAGCGCCTCGCCTGTGCGGATGGGGCCAAGACGGCCCTTGGATTCATGGGCAGGATGCCCATGCTACGAAGGAGCTTCACGTCGTCATTGGGATGGCTCTGTTGCGGGGCGAGCGGTTGCTCTGGTCCTCGGCGCCTGGCGAGTGCTGGGGCGGCGGTTCTGCGCGCGTGGCTTTCGCATTGGGACGGCGGGAGTCACACCCTCATTTTCCGCGGCAGACGCCTCAGGCTGGGCCGGGCTGGTCCGGCGCGGATTCAGGAACTCGCTGATTCGCTGCGATTGGAACATGGTCCCGCATTTACGGCACTGGACCCAGTCGTCGCCGTCGGCTCCCTCCGGCCGCGGGGCGGGTATGAGACGGGCGGTCTCGTAGTTCTGCCGGAAGCAGGCCATGCAGAAGGGGCCTTCGAGCGCGTGTCCCTTCCGAATGAAGTACGCCGATCCGTCGACGACCATGTTGCCCTTGACTGCTCCGGCGGCCTGGAGGCGGGCGATCAACTCATCCTTCTCCTGGGCGGCCCGCCGGGTCTGTTCGAGCAGGTGCTGCAATTCGGTCAGCTTCTCGACAAAGGTCAGGCGGTGTGCGGCCATGGCGGCGGGGAATTCCGGCCCGAAATCGAAGGTGTCTTTCGCGACGGTGATCCATTCCGAGAGCCTCTGGCGAAGTCCCATAAAGCGGTCTCCTGATCGTCGTTTCTGCCTCCCTGGACTGGGACCCCCAACGCGACAAATCGCGTTTGGGGACCCGCTCCTGGGCACCCAAGGGTGCTACCGATCCTCCTATCGGCCGGATCGCCCTCGGACTTCATCGGCTTCCCCCGGGACCGAGCCCGGACCCATCCGTTTCCCGATTTCTTTCCCAAGTAGGCCCAACTTCCATTTTGCAGAACTCCAGTTGGAATACTGGAATCATGGAATACTGGGTGGCGTGGTACGCACCCTGCGAGTCACGCTGGCTTGTGGCCCGCAGCCGTTCGGAGTTCCGCGTTTACGCGGGTCGAAACAGTCCTGCCTTCCACGCCGACGAGGTTTTGAGCCGCTGCGCGGTCTGGACCCGCCTAATGAGTTTTGGCGAACGAATTCGGTAACGGCTGGGTGCCATGCCTACGGCTTTGCGTAGGCATGTTCTGCTGATCGACTCGAGCATGTCTACGAGGCGTAGACATGGCACCCAACGATGGGTGATCTGGGATTACCGGTTTTGTTCGTCAAAACCCGTAAGGCGGAACTCCGAACGACTTCAATGCCGAACATGCAAGTGCTTTGGCCGGAATCTCACCTGGTGCCTGTCAATTGGCCCATGACATTGTATAGTGTTGGGCGCAGGCCGACGCCAGGACACCGGTGCATAGGAGTGATTCGGTTATGAATAGATGCATGCCCAGGAACGCCCACCGCTTGTTGAGGGGAGTACTCGGTCTTCTGGCCGTGAGCGCCGTTTGTAGTGTGCCCGCAAGGGCATCCGAGAACGTGTCGCGGGCGTCTCGCCCGCGGTCCGAAGGCGAGATGCCTTCGTCACGGCGCGGCCAGGATGGCCGCGACACGAATGCCTCCCGGCGTGGCAACGATCTCGGAGAAACGCCCGTGATCCCGGTCGGTCTGGACGCCTATCGCCAGTGGGAGCGCTGGCCGTATCAGCGGATCGGCGCGCGGGCGTACATGCGCAGCACCTACGACCGGCGGGGGGGCAACGAAGGCGCGGACGCCAGCCATTTCCTCTACCAGCTTGCCGACGACTTTAGCGTGACGCTGGATGTTGTGGGGCCCGGCGTCCTCTATTTCGCCCGCTACAACCACTGGCACGGCAGCCCCTGGCACTACGAGGTGGACGGCGTGGATCACATCGTCCGCGAGACCGGCACCGCCGACCCGGTCAACGCCAAGAAGACACTCAAGGAAACCGTCTTCATCCCGGAGAACCTCTTTCCCAACCCGCTCACCTGGACCTGGTCCACGACCAAAGGCGCCGATCTGACGTGGGTGCCGCTGCCATTCGAGCGGACGTTTCGCATGGCCTACTCGCGCACCCGCTACGGCACCGGCTACTACATCTACCACCTGTACGACCGCAGCGCCCCGCTCTCGCGGCCGATCCGGTCGTGGGATGGCAAGACGCCGCCCGACCGGGATGTGCTGGACCTGCTGAATCGCGCCGGCAGCGATCTGGCCCCGCGTCCGGGGACGCCCCAGGGGGATCGGCTGGGCGTCAAAGAACTCGCCGGCAAGATCGATCTTGTCGCAGGAGAAACGGTAGTGTTTGCCACGCTCCCTGTCGCGGGCACGAGGCCCGCGACCCGAGGGCGGGATGCCCTCACCACGCAAGGGCAGGATGCCCTCACCACACAAGGGCAGGATGCCCTCGCCACGCAAGGGCGGGATGCCCTCGCCACGCAAGGGCGGGACGCCCTCGCCACCACCAGTGCGGGGCCGGGTATGGTGCGGGCGGTTGAGTTTTCCGTGCCCCAGGAGCAGGCG
>VGYL01000541.1 GCA_016872975.1 Planctomycetota bacterium | reverse complement strand
GACATCTACGGGGCAAGGGTAAAGCCCGAACCGGCGGTGCTGGATTCGGAGGGGATCCTCGTCACACGGGCGGCACGGGAGCAGATGGTTCCCGCCCTCGGCTTCGACGGCGTCAACTACCTCGTCGTCTGGGAAGACCACCGGGGCGGCTATTCCGATATCTACGGGGCCAGGATTGCGCCCGGGGGCATTGTGCTGGACCCGTCCGGCTTTGTCGTTTCGCAGGCGGAAGACGACCAGTGGTACCCCGCCCTTGGTTTCGATGGGGAGAACTTCCTGGTGGTCTGGCAGGACTACCGCAACGACCCCAATGCGCCTGATATCTACGGGGCGCGGGTTACTCCGGCGGGCGTGCTGCTTGACACCAACGGCTTTGCCGTCACCCAGGCACCGGATCGGCAGTACGCCCCGGGCCTGGGCTTTGACGGCGTGAACTTCCTCGTGGTCTGGCAGGACCTGCGGAGCGGCGGCAACAACTTCAACATCTTCGGAGCCAGAGTGTCACCCGGCGGCACGGTACTTGACCCGTCCGGAATTGCCATCTCGCAGGCGGCAGGCATGCAGTGGTGTCCGGTCACCGCGTCTGACGGTGCCAACTTCCTTGTGGCGTGGCACGACGAACGCGGCGGCACCTATTCCGACATCTACGGGGCTAGGGTGTCACCCGGGGGTACGGTGCTCGACCCAGCCGGCATTGCCATCTCGCGGGCGAACAGTTCTCAGTGGTATCCCGCTCTGGGCTTTGACGGCACCAATTTCCTGGCAGTCTGGGAGGACTACCGCAGCAGCGTCTGGCCCGACATCTACGGGGCGCGGGTGACGCCCGGTGGCGTCGTCCTGGATACGTCAGGCATCGCCGTCTGCCGGGGTCCCAGGGATCAGTTTGCCCCCGTCCTTGCCTTTGAGGGTACCAACTACCTCGTGTTGTGGGAGGACTACCGCAGCAGCAACAACCCCGACATCTACGGCGCGCGCGTGTCGCCCGGAGGCTCGGTCTTCGATGAGGGATCGGTCGTCAGGCAAGCCGGGGTCCAGAGCGGACTGGCGCTGACACGCGGCCCCGGCCCCATGCTGTTCCTGGCCTATCAGGGATGGGTCGGCACCTTCGGGGACAAGATCTACAACACATATCGCGTCTGGGGTACGATCGATCCGACGCCGGGAGGCGGCGTTGAGGAAATGCCGAACGCCGAGGTGCGAGCGACGAACCTGGCCACAGTCGTCCGAGGAGTCCTGCTCCTGCCTCTGGCGTCAGGCGTCTTGCTTGACATCGGCGGGCGCAAGGTGCTGGACCTGCAGCCGGGCGTGAATGACGTGCGGGGTCTCGCACCCGGCGTCTACTTCGTCCGTTCCGGACCGCCAGCCGGGAGCCGTCAGCCAGCGGCCGTCACCAAGGTCCTGGTGACGAGGTAACTGCCAAAGCGGCCGCCGAATAGCGACTGGCGACCGGACCGGGACAGGAGCCGGGGCACACGGCTGCCTGCCTTCCAATGGCAAGACTGACGTCGGAACCTTCGCTATCACCCGCGTTGCGGGTTCCAGCTTGACAATTGCGGGTCTGGTTCTAGCATTAGAAAGAGGAAGCGGCGGATTGACGCGCCTTCCTGTTTTCGTTGCGGGTGTGTTCCCCGGTGCGACACAAAGAGCATCATGGCCGGACAGGAGGAAGCTTTGAGATCGTGCATACTGATTTCGATAGTCTGCGTACTGACCGCATTCGGTTCGACTCAGCCCATACCCGGATTCGACCCCGGGGTCGTGGTTCGCCAGGTTCACGCGACCCGGGGCATCTCCGCCCCGCCCGCGGGAGCGCAGGCGGCCGCGGGTGACCGGTTTCTGGACAACGGCGAGTTCCTTCTTGACACCAGCAGCACGCTCGTGCCGGCGCCGGGCAGCCAGACCTATCCTGCCACCGCCTTTGACGGCAGCAACTTCCTCGTGGTGTGGGCAGACTGCCGCAACGGGACATACACGGACATCTGCGGCGCGCGCGTGAACCCCGACGGCACCGTTCTCGACCCCTCCGGCTTTGTCATCTCCCTGGCGGCATACGACCAGCGATATCCCGCCGTGGCCTTTGACGGTACCAACTTCTTTGTGGTCTGGGACGACTATCGCCGCGGCCACGCCTACGACATCTACGGGGCACGGGTGACGCCAGCGGGCACGGTCCTTGACCCCGCCGGGATTATCATTACTCAGGCGACATGCGACCAGCTTCGTCCCACGATCGGATTCGACGGCGCGAACTATCTCGTGGCGTGGCAGGACTGCTACTACAGCGTGCAGGCCCCGGACATCTGCGGCCGGCGGGTGACTCCCGGGGGGGTCGTGCTTGATTCCGCCAATCTCATCATCTCCCAGGCTCCGGGCATCCAGGTGTCTCCGGCCCTGGGCTTTGACGGCGCGAACTTCCTCGTGACGTGGCAGGACGGCCGCGATTCCATCTATGCTCACATCTTCGGGGCGCGGGTGACGCCGGCCGGAGTTGTGCTTGACTCCGGTGGCATCATGATCTCCCAGGTGCTGGGCACGCAGGGGGACCCTGCCCTCGGCTTCGACGGCACGAACTTCCTGGTAGCGTGGACCGACATCCGCGGCAGTTTCCCGCCCGAACTGAGCATCTACGGAACGCGGGTGACTCCGGAGGGCACGGTGCTTGACCCCACCGGTATTGCGATTGCCCAGGCTTCAGGCGTTCAGATGATACCTGCGGTGGGGTTTGACGGCACCAACTTCCTCACGGTCTGGGAGGACTTCCGCGACGGCGGGGCCGATATCTACGGGGCACGGGTAGCGCCCGATGGTACGCTGCTTGATGGCAGCGGCATTACCATAGGGCAGGCGCCGGACCGGCAGGGAGCCCCGGCCATGGGCTTTGACGGAACCAACTCCCTCGTGGTGTGGCAGGACCGCCGCAACGACCCCGGAGCGCCGGATATCTATGGGGCGCGGGTGACGTCCGGTGGGGCGGTGCTTGATTCGGCCGGCATAGTCATCGCCCAGGCGGCCAGGGCGCAGTCCAATCCCGCCCTTGGCTTTGACGGCGCGAATTTCCTCGTAGTGTGGGAAGACTACCGCAGCGGTATCTACTCCGATATCTACGGGGCGCGGGTGACGCCAGGCGGCACCGTGCTGGACCCCACCGGCATTGCCATTACGCAGGCGGGCAATGATCAGTGGTTTCCGGCTCTCGGCTATGACGGCACGAACTTCCTCGTCGTCTGGCAGGACAGCCGTGGCGGTCTTGACAACCTCGACATCTACGGGGCGCGGGTGACGTCCGGTGGGGCAGTGCTTGATCCCAGCGGCATCGCCATCGCGCAGGCGGCGGGCAACCAGTTGGCACCCGCCCTCGACTTTGACGGCACCAACTTCCTGGTCGTGTGGGAGGATCAGCGCGGCGGTGGCCTCCCAGATATCTTCGGCGCGCGAGTGTCGCCCGACGGCACGGTGCTCGACCCCAGTGGCTTGGCTATCGCCCAGGCGCCGGACCGGCAGACCGCCTCGGCCCTGACCTTCAACGGCACAGGCTACCTGGTGGTCTGGCAGGACTACAGAGCAGTCGACGGCTACGCCGACATCTACGGGGCGCGGGTGGCGCCGGACGGCACCGTGCTTGATCCCAGCGGTCTTGTGATATCGCAGGCGACGAGCAACCAGTACGCCCCGGTTCTTGACTACGGCGGCGCGAACTCACTCGTGGTCTGGGAGGACTACCGTACAAACATCCACCCTGACATCTACGGAGCGCGGGTGTCGCCCGACGGCACGGTGCTGGATACCGCCGGCTTCGTTGTCTCCCGCGCCCCAAAGGGCCAGTATGCTCCCGCCCTCGCCTATGATGGCACGAGGTTCCTCGTGGTCTGGGAAGACCAGCAGAGCGGCAACAACCCTGACATCTATGGCGCCTGGGTTGTGCCGGGTGACACGATCTACGACGAAGGCTCGGTTGTCCGGCAGGAGGGGATTCAGTGCTGTCTCGCTCTCGCCCGAGGAACCGGCAGCCAGTTGTTCCTTGTCTACCAGGGCTGGGCGGGGACGATCGGATCCAAGACTTACAACACTGACCGGATCTGGGGGGCGATGAACCCGGCGCCGGGTGGCGGGGTGGAAGAGACTCCGAGCGCCGATGTAGGGGAGACGCATGGACTGCCCACCGTGGTTCGCGGCATGCTTTTCCTTCCCCAGGCACCTGGGGGTGAGACGCGGTCTCTGAGCCTGACCGATGCTGCCGGTCGCAAGGTTCTCGACCTGCACCCGGGACCGAACGATGTCCGGTCTCTCGCACCGGGTGTCTACCTCGTGCGCGAAGGGCAGGGCGGCGACGGG
Source organism: Planctomycetota bacterium (assembly GCA_016872975.1). Taxonomy (GTDB): domain Bacteria; phylum Planctomycetota; class Phycisphaerae; order Sedimentisphaerales; family Anaerobacaceae; genus PLanc-01. Next base: position 820 of record VGYL01000541.1, on the reverse strand, counting down.
CCGTCAGGCCGGACGCGGAAGGTCGTCATCCAGCGGTAGCGGACACCGAGCCGCCTCGGCGTGCCTCCCGGGTCCAAGCCTGAGAGCCGCACCGGCCTGGACCAAGGGCAGTCGGGAACGACGCTGCCGGAAGCGATCGTTCCACTCTCAACCGCAGGAAGCTCGGTCGCTTTGACTTGGGTAGTACGAGCCGTATAATACTCGCCCTCATGGAAAAGCAACCACAACCAGCCTGTATCGGCATCAGGCGCGAGGATAAGAACGCCTGGGAGCGCCGGTCGCCGCTGATACCCGAACAAGTGGGCCAACTCATCGGCGAGCACGGGCTCTCGTTTGTGGTGCAGCGGTCGGACTTGCGCACGTTCAATGACGCGGAGTTCCGTGAGGTCGGGGCAGAGGTAGGCGAAGACCTGTCCGGATGCCCGGTCGTGCTGGCCATCAAGGAGATTCCCGAGGCCGCGTTCCTGCCCGGGCAGACCTACATCTTCTTCTCCCACGTCATCAAGGGTCAGCATCACAACATGCCGATGCTGCGCCGGATGATGGAGCTGGGTTGCTCGCTCATTGACTACGAGAAGATGACGGACGAGGCGGGAAGACGGCTCGTGTTCTTCGGCCGGTTCGCCGGCATCGCCGGCATGGTGGATACGCTGGCCGGGCTGGGCGAGCGGCTGGAAACGCAGGGAATGCAGACGCCGCTCAGTCGTGTCCGGCTGGCACATGAGTACGGTCGCGTGGACCTGGCGAAAGCGGCGATCGCAGAGGTTGGTCGGGACATCGTGGAGCAGGGCCTGCCTGCCGAGTTGTCTCCCTTCGTCGT
>VGYL01000540.1 GCA_016872975.1 Planctomycetota bacterium | reverse complement strand
CTGGCAGGCGGTCTGGATGCGCTCCGCCGGCTCCTCGATCGGGGCGTGCCCGACCTGAACACCGGCCAGGGCGCGACCACGTTCGAAATGGGACAGTACTTCATCCGCCTGTTCGAGAACTATCGGCGTATCGCCGGGCACGTCTACCTTTACCATCCCGACCTGCAGGGGCCGATGAACGTCTGCGAGATGCTCTGGGGCAGCCCGCTGTACCTCGACCTGTACGACAAGCCCGACCTGGTCCGGGGCTTTCTGGCGCTGATCACGGAGACCTACATCCGCTTCCTGAGACGCTGGAATGAAATCGTTGCCGACGGTGGAAGCCTCGTCCAGCGGTTGCGGTTGCGAGGCTCGTGTCGTGGGACGTCAGACGTCAGACGTAACGAGCCGCGCAACCATCCCACGCCCGACGATGTCTACGCCGTGCACTGGTCGATGCTGCACCGCGGCCGGATCATGGTGCGCAACGACGCCTCCACGAACCTGTCGCCGACGATGTACGACGCGTTCGTCCGCCCCTGCGACCAGCGGCTGCTCGACGAGCTGGGCGGCGGCGCGATCCACTTCTGCGGCCGGGGCGACCATCTCATCGCCACGCTCAGCGAGCTCGAAGGCCTGTACGCCGTCAATACGACCCAGCCCGCTCTCAACAACGTCGAGACGATCTTCGCGGGCACCGTCGACAAGCGGATCCCCCTGCTCGGCTTCGAGCGTCAGATCGCCGACGAGGCGATCCGGCGCGGCCGGCCGCTGCGCGGCCAGGTCCACTGCTGGTAGCCGGATGCGCGGACGAAAAGGAGGATATCTGGATCAGAGAGTTGCCGGCCGAACAGCAGGAGAAAGCGGATATTTCTTGACGGGAACCGTTCTGCTGCGCCAAATGCTGTGCCAAGTATGGCGCTTTCTTGCACTCCGTTGCACTATACCACCCCGCGTCATCTTTCAAAAAACCGCGTTTTTGAATGGCCGAGATGGGATTTGAACCCATACGCCCTTGCGGGCAGGGGATTTTAAGTCCCCAGCGTCTGCCTTTCCGCCACTCGGCCGGCGAAGCAAGGAAAAAGTCAAAAGGCAAAAGGAGAAAGTAAGGAGGAGCGGACTCGTTCTTACTCTTTCCTTTTTCCTTCTTGTCCTGCACAATATACCCTATCAACTCGCGTGCACGGATTCAAGAGGGCACCGGGCTGGACGGCACCAGGAAAAAGGAACAGGAGGCTGCATATGAAGAAGATGACACCGACGCGACGGATGGTTTTACAGGCGGCCACGGCGGGCCTGGCGGGGATCGTTCTGCAGGATCGGGAGGCATCCGGACAGATGGGACCGGCGCTGCGGATCGAAGGGCCGGTCCATGGGGCCGTACTCAATCGCCGGCATGGTGAGCCGGTGGACGGCGGCCTGAAGGTCCAGGTCTGGGGCGAGGCCCCGGTGCGGGATGCGGTGACGGTCAACGGTGCCGCGGCCCGGCGCGCGGGGACGAGCTTTCGCGCCGACGTGGTGCTCCGCCAGAAGGACACGGAGATCGTTGCGGCCTCGCACGGCAGCTTCGGCCGGCGCGAGCACCGCATCCGGGTGATCTGGGACCGGCACTCCCAGCCCCGCTATCGCTTCTCCATCGACGACAACAGTTTCTTCCTGCGCGATATCGCCCAGAAGAAGTACGCCTCCCTTTTCGACTGTTTCTACCTCAAGGGCCTGCGGGACCTGCATGCGAAGTACGGGGCCCGATTTGTACTCAATATCTACTACACGACCGGGGACGGCTTCGAGTTGCCGCAGTTCCCCGACCGTTACCAAGGCGAATGGCGCGACAACGCCGACTGGCTCAAGCTGGCCTTCCACGCCTACGCCAACGACCCGGCCCGGCCCTACCAGTACGCCTCGGCGGCCACGCTGATCGCCGACCTGGACCTGGTGGCCGAGCAGATCCTTCGCTTTGCGGGCGAGCAGACTCTCACGCCTCCCACGGTCATCCACTGGGGCATGGTGCAGTCCTCCGCCCTCAAGCCCCTGTACCAGCGCGGGGTCCGGGCCCTCAGCGGCTATTTCCGTCTCTCCGACGGCGTCTGGGATGTCAACTACCGGTTCGACGAGGCCCGCTCCGAGTACCTCTCCCGCCACGACGCCCTCATGGACTTCGACAGCGGGATCGTGTTCTCCCGCGTGGACATCGTCTGCAACAGCACGCCGGTCGAGCGGATCGTCCCGACGCTGGCGCCCCTGGCGCAGGACCCCAACCAGGCCGAGATCATGGACCTGTTCACGCACGAGCAGTACTTCTGGCCCTTCTACTCGCACTACCTGCCGGACCATTTCCAGCGGCTTGACACCGCGATCCGATGGGTGACGGAGCAGGGCTACAAGCCCGTATTCTTCCACGAAGGCCTCCTGGGCGGCCCGGCGTGACGGCTCGATCTCCTGGTGCCCCGTTCCACCTGATTCAGGGCATTCCGGGTGGCAGCGTCAAGCGGAGTTTGTTTGTAGTGTGCTCGTAAGAGCATAGGAGAAGGGGTATTTCACGAGTCCTGCGGCTCTATTTCTGGCCCTGCCTTCCATGCTCTTACGAGCACACTACAAACCAAGGCCTTCCGGCCTTGACGCTGCCACCCAGACATGAGGTTCGGGTACGAAGTAGGGACGAAAGAACACCCTCGGCTGGGTCCCGACTTTCTTTCGCCCCTACTCGGTATCACAGGGTGGGAGTCAGGCGAAGGGGGCAGAGTTGGACTCTGCTTGCCCAGAGTGTGGCGGGCATAGTCCGCAGGGATTCCGGCAGTTGCGCGCCGGCTGCGGCAGTAAGAGCGGCCAGCAGGGCTGTCTTCGGCAGGCCGGAGACGCAGGAGTAGCCGCCATCGAGGGACTCGGTCAGGATCTCTCCCAGCCGGCTGATGCCGAACGCCCCCGCCCGGCCCATGGGTTCTCTTGTCGCGATGTACCACCGGATGACGTCCGGCGGCAGGCTCTTGAAGTGGACTTCGGCGGTCTCCGTGGCGAGGCAGCCTTCGGCTGCGCCTTGTACGGCCACCGCCACTGCGGAGCAGGCAACGGCACTATGGCCGCTGAGCATCTGAAGATACTCCTGTGCCGCCGTCGCGTCGGCGGGCTTGCCAAGCTGGCGGCCTTGTGCCTCCAGCACGGTGTCTGCGCCGATGACGACGGCTCCGGGCTCGGCGCTCTTCAGGCCCGCGATCAGCTTGCGGCGAGCGTTCTCTTCCACCGTCTCGCGCGAGGTAGCTGCTGCGATCTCGGCCACGTCCACCTTCAAGAGCCGATACGAGATGCCCAATTCCTCCAAAATCGCCCGGCGCTGCGGGGATTCCGAGGCGAGATAGACCCAGGGCCGACCGTCCATCCTCCGCGCTGTCTCATGCATGGCGGGCCTCCCCATTGTACCAGGTGTCGATGCCGGCCTCGACCTCGGCTCGTGTCTTGGCGCCGATCAGAGACACCACCACCTGCTTGCGTTGGGGATGGCGCCGGGAGTAGTACATCATGAACTTGCGGAAGTAGCTGATCCCCACTTTCTCAGGGTAGCCCTGGAGGACGCGGTCGAGGTGTTCGAGCATGATCAGCCGCTGCTCGGCCAAGTCCGGCGGTGGCGGCATGGGGCGGCCCTCCCAGAGGCAGCGCAGGTCCCGGAAGATCCAGGGATTGCCGATCGCGCCGCGGGCCACGACGAAACCGTCGAGCCCGGTCCGCTTCAGCAACTCGACGGCGGCCGCGGGATCGAAGATATCGCCGCTGCCGATGACCGTCGCGTGGGGAAAACGGGCCTTGACCGCCGCCAGGGCGTCCCAGTCGGCCTTGCCGCGAAACCGTTCCGCGACGGTGCGGCCGTGGATCACGAAGGCGTCGACGCCGTGCTCGAGCGAGCGGGTTACGATCTCCCAGAAGTTCTCCTGTGCCTGGGCCGTGCGGTTGGTGCCGATACGGAGCTTCATCAGGACCGGGCACGGAACGCTGTCGCGGACGGCTTTGAGGATCTCGATGACCGTATCCGGACAGTTGAGCAGGGCCCCGCCGCGGCCGCGCCGCAGGACCTTGGGGGCCGGACAGGCGAAGTTCAGATCGATCGCGTCGTACCCCGCGGCCACCAGATCGCGGGCGGCCTTGGCCATTGTCGCCGGGGTCTTGCCGAGGATCTGGGCGCCGACCGGATGCTCGTCGGGCCCCGGACGAAAGCAGGCCTTGGCCAGGACCTGCGGATGGGCCACGCTCTTGGCCAGCATCACATCGGTCAGCGCGAACGGGCAGCCGAACCGACGGGCCAGCGTCCGCATCGCGTAATCGCTATAGCCGCTCAGCGAAGCCTGAAAGAACGGCACGTCCAACCGAAGATTCCCAAGTTTCAGACCCAAAAGGCGCTCCATTGGCAAAAGCTCACCATACCATTCCCACGACGGCAAAACAAGAGCCCTGAAACTGTGTTTCACAAGTTCCGAGACTGCAGCGATAGATAGATTGCCGTGTTCGGCCAGCCTCGCGCGCAATGACATGCGGACGGGTGGCAGCGTCAAGGCCGGTAGGCCTTGGCGATGGTCCTGCGCACGGGCAATTCGCCATCGCCAAGCTCCGAAGACTCCGCTTGACGCTGCCACCCACACAGCAAGACGACTTTGCGTTTGACCTGCGCCTTGGTCCTGCAGCCCGCGGACAGGCGGATTTAGAGTCTTTGTCAGGAACTTCTACCACACATTCGGACATCTTTTTGGTTGCGGCCGAAGGCCGCGCTAGGATTTACTATTTACGATTTACGATTTAGGATTGGGGCTGGCCGGGGAGCCGCTGCCGGTCCTGGGACGCATCTCGCACAGCGCGGCCAAATAGTAAAGCGCAAATAGTAAATAGTAAATTAGAGGCAAATGCAAACAATCCGGTTCGGCATTATCGGCGCCGGCATGATGGGGCGCGAGTTCGCCAGTGCGGCGGCGCGGTGGCTGCATTTGCCGGAGCTGACCATTCGGCCTGAGATCGTCGCGCTCTGCAATCGCACGCTTGATACGCCCAAGATCGAGTGGTTCCGCCGGAACATCCCCACCCTGACGCAGGTGACGAGCGATTATCGTGAGCTGCTGGGCAATCCCGCCGTCGAGGCGGTTTACATCGCCGTGCCGCACAATCTGCACGAGGAGTCCTATGTCGCCGCGCTGGAGGCGGGCAAGCACCTGATGGGCG
>VGYL01000539.1 GCA_016872975.1 Planctomycetota bacterium | reverse complement strand
ATGGATGGTCCGGCTTCTGGACCCCGGTCCTGAACTTCCGGAACGGCTACTGCCACGAGGGATGCACCCAATGCACCGAGGTCTGTCCCAGCGGGGCGCTCCTGCGTCTGAGGGTGGAGGACAAGGGACGGGTCAGGATCGGCCTGCCGCGCGTGGACATGAACGTCTGCCTCCTGGGCGACAACCGGGAGTGCTCGGCCTGCGCTCGCTGGTGCCCCTATGATGCGGTTCGCTACCGCTGGTGCGAGACGGAATACGCGGTCAAGCCCGAGATCGATCCCCACAAATGCACCGGCTGCGGTGCGTGCGAGGCGGTCTGCCCGACCAAGCCGGACAGAGCTATCGTCATTTTCCCCGTGTGACGGTCGCACGATTCAACGCGATGGCCAGGTTTGTAGTGACGCCGTAAGGCGTTATCTTCGGTGCCTGTATTGAAGATATGCCCTCACGGGCACACTACCAACCGCCTGCGTCGGACGCAGCCCTTTCCGCGGGAGGCCACAGGGTTTCGTGTCACTTCTTCAAGTGCTTGTCCGCGAGGTCCATGTAGCGGTCCCAGTCGTAGTTGGTGACGTCGTGCTCGCCGGGGCGACAATGGTAGGCGACGGTGCCCATCGCCGCTTGGCCGACCGGGGGCATGTCCTCGACCGGCAGGGGGGCGGCGCCGAGCAACTGGTAGACCGGCCCGGCGTGCTTGGCCGCGAGGAACTCGCCCTTCGGATCGGCCCAGCGGTCCTTCTCGGCGCTGGCGACGTAGACCGGCCGCGGGGCGATCAGCGCGATCAGCATGTGCTGATCGACCGGCAGGTCCGCCTCCTTGCCGTTGTACTGGTTGAAGTTATCGCAGAACCAGTGGGGGAAGGACTTGTTGATCCGCGCGACAGTCTCGCCGTAGCAGCGGCGCGACAGTGCGGCCCCGCCGCAGCCGGAGTTGTTCGAGACGACCAGGGCGAACCGCTCGTCCGTGGCCCCCGCCCACAGGGCCGTCTTGCCCAGACGCGAGTGGCCCATCACCGCCACCTTCTTCCAATCGATGTCCGAATCGGTCTGGAAGTAGTCCAGGGCCCGGCTCAGGCCCCACGCCCAGGCCGCGATGGAGCCCCACTCGTTGGCGGCGGGCCGGGTCTGGCCTTCCTTGTAGAACGCGGGATGCACGCCGTTCTGGAAGCCGTCGTCGAAGTCCGGGTCGATATCGCCATAGTAGATCGTCGCCAGGCCGTAGCCGCGTTCGAGAATCCGCTCGACCGGCCAGGCGCCGGCGCCCCGGCCCCGCGACGCCGCCGTGGCGCGGTTGGCCGTTTCCTTGGCGTTGCGCATCCAGCTCCTGGTAATCGTGATGCCGGGATCGGAGTGGATCGAGTGATTGCCGCCGAAATTGAGGCCGACGAACAGCGGGACCGGCTTGCTCGCCTTGTTCGGCAGGTAGAGCAGGATGTCCATATTGGGGTCCTGCTGGCGGCCGGTGAAGTAAACGGTCACTTCCTTGCGGGTTGCCAAGCCGTCGAGGGCGTCCCTGTTGACGGAGGTGGTCATGAAGGTCATCGACTGCGGCTTGCCGGGCGCCTTGCCGTAGACGTGCTCTTCGAAGAGCTTGAGGATCTCCGGCCGGCGCTTCTGGCGCCACGTCTGGGCGTCCTTGACCGCCGTGCCGTCGCTACAGACCAGCGGGTCCGGCAGCGTATACTGCGGCACCTTCGACTCGTCATAGTTGGCCTCCTGCCCGAGGGCCGAGGGGGCGACGAACATCATCAGAGCGATGGCCAGCGTGCGCAAGATAGTCTGTCGGACGTTTGGCATGATGTGCCTCCTGTTCTGTAGGGTGGGGCTTGCCCCACCGATCCGCTCGGTGCGCACGGTTACCGGTGGGGCAAGCCCCACCCTACATAGCTATTTGCCTGGTGCGGCGGTATACTACCATCCATACGGTTGCCCAGCCGCGTTCGGAAGAGAATGGTAACTCTCGGCGGCGGCGCCCGCAAGAGAAAACCATGGCTGTCCTGTGTGCTCATCTGTGGAGGTGACTTCGATGCACGTGCGGACTCCTGTTGTTCTGGCGTCGGTGTTTCTTTGGTGTCTGGCGGTCCACGCGGCTGACTGGTACGTCGCGCCAGAGGGTGAAACTGCGAATCCGGGGACGAAGGAGTCGCCCTGGGACCTGGCCTCTGCCCTGAATGGGCGGAAGGAGGTCCGGCCGGGGGACACGATCCATCTCCTGGAGGGCACCTACCGGCGGCGGCCGAACGAGCTCTTCGACGTCCGTCTGGCGGGCACGGCGGAAAAGCCCATCCGTGTGCAGCCGGTCCCGGGCCGGCGGGTGTGGATCGATGGCGGCTTGGCGGTGCAGAGTCCCTCGGCCCACGTCTGGATTCGGGACCTGGAGATCTTCGTCTCGGAGCCGCTGCCGGAAAAGCCGGTCAGCGCGGGCTCACACCCAGCGGACCTCAAGCGGCCGCACGGCGGTCTGCACCTGCACGGCGGCACGGCCTGCAAATACATCAACCTCGTCATCCACCACTGCAATCAGGCCATAAGCTGCTGGAAGGGCGAGATCGATCCGGAGATCTACGGCTGCCTCCTGTACGACAACGGCTGGGTCGGCATGGATCGCGGCCACGGCCACTGCATCTACACCCAGAACGACGAGGGCGTCAAAACCATCTCGAACTGCATCATGACCTGCCCCTACGACGGCTGCTACACGATGCATGCCTATGGCTCCTCGCAGGCCGATGTGAACAACTACCTCCTGACGGAGAACATCTGCTACGGCCGGGGCCCATTCCTGGTCGGCGGCGGCCGCCCCAGCCGCGGCATCCGCGTGCACCGCAACTTCCTCTACAACATCGATATGCGGATCGGCTATACCGCCCCACACAACGAGGACTGCGAGATCCGCGACAACGTCATCGGCAACGGCCGCCTGGAGATCACGCGTTACCGCAGCGTTGTCCAGGAAGGCAACCTCATCCTCGCGAAGAACGATCCTCGTCCAGCCCAAGCGAAGGCCCTCCTGCTCCCGAACCAGTACGACACAAGCCGGGCCCATATAGTTGTCTACAACTGGGCCAAAGCCAAAGCAGTCGAGGTGGACGCCGGCGGCTTTGCCCAAGACGGCGACACGATCGACCTGTTCGACCCCAAAGACCCGTTCGGCAAGCCTGTGACCGCGACGGCCCGCCGCAACGGCAGTATCCGTGTCCCTGCCGAGGGTGAATTCGCGGTCCTTCTGGCCAAGGCTGGCCGGCATTGACATGACCTGCGCCGGGGACGCATGGGAGTCAGACCCGTCTCCCTTCATGCGCGGGTTGCCTGTAGGGTGGGGCTTGCCCCACCGATCTTCGCATCGGCGCCTGCCTATTGGTGGGGCAAGCCCCACCCTACCAGACCCGTCGCGCAGCCTATTGGTGGGGCAAGCCCCACCCTACCAGACCCGTCGCGCAGTCGTAATTGCAGGGTGCGTACCACGCACCGCCTCTTGATGCGTGAGCTTGAACGATGCGTGATACGCACCCTCCTACGGCATTTCGCAAGTCCTGAGACTATAGAGTCGAGATTGCTTCGTCGCTGAAGCTCCTCGCAATGACGTACTTGGTCGCCCTACGTCATTGCGAGCGAGGCTCGCCGAGCGCGGCAATCATGTCATGGCGAGGCCCGACGCGCAGCGGCGCTTCGCACCGAGGGCGACGAAGCAACCTCACCCATAGTCGCGGTACTTGTGAAACGCGGTACTACATGCTCCAAACCGATTGGCAGACCGGGCGTATATCGCTCAGGGTACGGTTGTGAAGACCCGGGGCTTGGCCTATAATCGGGTCAGGCAACAGGGTTTCCGTTGGGCGGCGCGCAATGCAGGTACCAGCACCGACACGAACGAAGATTTACACCGTTACGCAGGTCAACGCCCTGGTCAAGGACGTGCTGGAGAGCAATCTGCCGTCCTGGCTGACGATCACGGGCGAGATCACCGACTGGAAGGAGCACCAGAGCGGCCACCGCTACTTCAGTCTCAAGGACGAAGAATCGGTGCTGCCGTGCGCCATGTGGCGCAGCAGCCTGGCAAAGGTCAAGTTCAAGCCCGCCAATGGCCTGGCCGTGCTGGTCAGCGGCTCGATCGATCTCTACGTGCCCCAGGGGCGGTACAAACTGATCGTCGAGGAGATGATCCCGGCGGGCATGGGGGCTCTGCAGTTGGCCTTCGAGCAGATGGTACGCAAGCTCGAAGCCGAGGGCCTGTTCTCCGAGACCCACAAGAAGCCGCTGCCGAAGTACCCGCAGCGGATCGGGATTCTCACCAGCGAATCGGGAGCCGCGGTCCACGACATCTCGGTCAGCATCCACAACCGCTGGCCCTGCACTCGCCTGTTCTTGTACCCGGTGCCGGTGCAGGGTCCGGGGGCGGCCCAGGCGATTGCCGACGCGATCGGCGACGTCAACCGGCGCAACGACAAGCTGAAGCTGGACGTGCTCATCGTCGGCCGGGGCGGCGGCTCGCTGGAGGACCTGTGGGCCTTCAACGAAGAGGTCCTGGCCCGCGCGATCTTCCATTCACGGATTCCGATCATCAGCGCCGTCGGCCACGAGGTGGATACGACCGTGGCCGACCTGGTGGCGGACGCCCGCGCCTCGACCCCGACCAAAGCGGGTGTGGTCGCGGTGCCCGACATGCAGGAGGTGCTCAGCGACCTGGCCCACCATCAGCAGCGTCTGACCGGCAGCGTCCGCAGCCGTTACGGCCTGTGTTGCGGCTATCTCCAGACCGTCTTGGCCAGCGCGGTTTTTCGCAACCCCTTGCTGGCGGTCCTCAACCGCGAGCAGCATCTCGACGACCTGGCGTGGAGCCTGGGCGACGGCATGCGCTCGATCCTCTTGCAGGCCCGCCGGCAGGTACAGGACCATCAGGAGCAGGTGGCCAAGATCGAGCCACACCGGCTGCTCGGCCGGATGGCGGTCGAGCTGAACGAGTTGAAAGGCCGGAGCCTGGCCGCGGCCACGAAGATCCTCAGCCGCAAGGAACTGGCCATCACGGCGGGAGAGAACCGCCTGGCCGCCCTGAACCCGCGGTCGGTCCTCCATCGCGGCTACAGCATCACGATCCACCAGCAGACCGGCCGGGTCGTACGCACCGCCGACGAGGTCCGGCCCGACGACCTCCTGACCACCGAGTTGGCCAACGACCATCGCAT
>VGYL01000538.1 GCA_016872975.1 Planctomycetota bacterium | reverse complement strand
CGGATCCTTGGCGAGTACACCGTCACCGAGCAGGACGCCATCGACGGCACGCGCTTCCCCGATGTGGTCGCCATCAGCTCCAACCCCATGCCGAGCTATCGCGGCCAGCGCTTCTTCTTCAGCCACGAAGGCTTCGATATTCCTTACCGCTCCCTGGTCCCGAAGAAGGTCGAAGGCCTGGTCCTCACCGGCCGGTGCATCTCCTGCGAGCAGGGCCCGTTCCAGTCCGCGCGCTCGATGGCCCCTGCGATGGCGGTGGGACACGCCTCCGGCTGCGCCGCGGCGTTGGCCGCCAAGGGCAATCTCCCGCCGCGCAAGCTGGATGTGACGGTACTGCAGAAGCTGCTGGTTTCGCAGAAGGCCGAGCTGAGAATGAACGGGTGACGCCAAATCCGAAATCCAGAGCACCCAATTTCCAAGAAATTCCAAGCACCAAATTCCAAATCTCAAACAAATTCAAAATCCAAAATTCCAATATCCAAAACTACGGACGGAGCCCGGCCCGTGCCTGCCGCTGGGCAGGCGTTTTGGATTTTCCTCCCTTTTCTTCCGTTTGGGATTTGTTTGGGATTTGGTGCTTGGAATTTGGAATTTCCGCGCCGCGCGGCTTTGGTGCTTGGAATCCGGAGTTTGGGACTTCTCACAGCAGGATCAGGCTGATCACCCACAGGACCAGCGCCGCGGTTCCTCCTTGGACCAGGGTGCCGAGCGTCTGGAGCTTGTAGCCCTGCTTGACGGTCATCTTGGAGAAGCCGGTGACGACCCAGAAGTAGCTGTCGTTGGCATGGCTGACGACCATGGAGCCGGCGCCGATGGCGACGACCGTCAAAGCGGTGGCATTGGCCCCGGAGAGACCCAGGGCGCCCAGGAGCGGCTCGACGATGCCGGCGGTCGCGCCGATGGCGACCGTCGAGGAGCCCTGCGCCGTCTTGAGGACGGCGGCGATCGCGAAGGGCAGCAGGATGCTCAGACCCGTGCTCCCGCTGAGGTTCTGGCCGAGGACGTCGGCGATACCGGAGTTGCGCAGGACCCGGCCGAAAGCCCCGCCGCAACCGGTGATGACGATGATGGTCGCGGCGGCCAGAACGCTTTCGCCCACCCAGCCGGAGGTCGAGAGCATCTCGCGCGTGAGCTTCTTCGGCAGCGTGAAGGCGAGGAACACGCCCGCCAGCAACGCGACGACCGGATGGCCGATGAAACTCAGGAACTGGGCGGCACCGCCGGTCCCAAACGGAGCATGAGGGCGCAGATCCGCGAGCGACTTGAGTACGATCAGCACGATCGGCAACAGAATCGGAACGATCGCTCGGAGGGTCGAAGGGCCATCTGTGGAAAGGGCCAGGGGGTCGAGCGGCGGGACGACTTCCCGCCCGTGGCTCGCTCCGCCGGCCCGAGGCCCATCGGGCTCTTCCCTTGCTTCTTCGATGGCCAGCGGCACCCGCGCCGCCACCTTGACCGCGAACAGCCAGCCCGCTCCGAGGGCGATCAGGCTGACCAGGGTTCCCCACAGAATCACCAGGCCCAGGTCGGCCTTGAGGATGCCGGCGGCGGCCACCGGGCCGGGGGTCGGCGGCACCATCGTGTGCGTCGCGTACAGGCCCAGGCTCAGGGCGATCGCGCTGGCCGCCAGTGAGGCCTTGGCCCGGCGGGACAGGGCCTTGGCCAGCGGCGCCAGGATCACGTAACCCGAGTCGCAGAATACCGGGACGCTTACGACATAGCCGATCAGGCCCATGGCCAGAGGGACGTTCTTGTGTCCCACCAGCTTGAGGACCCGTTCCGCCAGGTTCAGCGCCCCGCCGGAACGTTCGAGGAAGGTGCCGATGATGGAACCCGCCAGGATCACAATGCCGATACTGCCGATGGTCTCGCCGAAGCCGGTATTGACGGAGTCGATCACCTTGGCCAGCGGCATCTTGCCGCTGAGAATCCCGTAGCCGAACGCCGCCAGCAGCAGGGCCAGAAACGGGTGCAGCCGCAGCCGGGTCGTGCTGAGAATGATGAAGACGATGGAGAGCACAAGCAGAGCGAGTAGCCACATAGACGTTGTCCCCTGAGCCAAATCCAAGCGATCGTCGCGCTGGTGCGGTTGCGAGGCTCGTTACGTAGGACGTGACACGTCAGACGTAACGTAGAACGTCTTACGCAGGACGAAACGAGCTGCGCAACCGCAACCGCTCCACGGTCCGTGCTGGCCTCAACCAACCGATCCGGTTATCATCATTATCATGGTCTGGTGAATAGGCAAGGAGTATTCCGATGTCGATCTCTCGCAGTCGCCTTACCGGCGCCATCGTGCGTGCCGCGGTCCTGTCCATTCTCCTGTCGATCGGTCCGCGGGTTGCTCGGGCGAAGGTCCTGTGCCCCCGCGTGACGAGCGAGCATACGGCCGACACGACCGACCTGGGGCGGTTCCGGCAGTTCGCCCCTTGGAAGGACAAGACCGGCAACGACCTGGCCCTGGCCATCTGGCGGTACCTGTGCGGCTACGAGACGGGCCTCTATCATTTCTATGAGGTCCTCGACGGCGGCGATCCCTTCGACGAGTACGCCACCGTTCGCGACCCGCTCAAGATCCTCAACGTCTACAACATGGGCTACTGCGGCATCTTCGGTCCGGTCCTGGACGGCATCTTCCAGGGCGTCGGTTTCGAGCAGGGCCGGTCGTTCGGACTGGTGCGGTGGAACCACTGCGCCACCGAGGTCTGGTACGACAACGCCTGGCACTACTTCGACCTGGACGTTCGCGGCGTCCTGCTCGACGACAAGGGAACGGTCGTCAGTCTCGAAGAGGCGCAGCGGAACCGGGATCTGTGGGTGACGCCCCCGCGACAGGTCGAGCCCTTCTTTCCCAACGAGAGGGACAAAGGCCGGGTGTTCGAGATCTACCGGGACAGTCCCGTCTATCGCTACTACTGCTGGTTCGAAGGCACGCACACGATGGACTTCTCCCTCCGCCAGGGCGAGTCCTTCACCCGCTGGTGGACGCCGCAAGGCGGCCGCTGGCACCACCTGCCGCGCTACAACGGGACGAAATGGGTGCGCGACCTGCTCCTGACGGAGCCGGTGGGCATGAAGCCCAACCATCGCCACTTCACCCGCTGGAACCACGGCAATGGTCTGTTCCAGTACGCTCCCGATCTCTCCGCCCGGTCAACCGACTTCCAGGACGGCGTGTACGCCGTGCGGAACCTGGCGCCGGGCCCGCAGGGTCTGCACCTGATCGAGGCGGGCGAGGCCGACGTCGTGTTCGAAGTCTTCACGCCCTACATCATCGTGGCCAAGGTCAACGACCTTGACGACCCGCGTGATGATCGGGAAGCCTCGGTGGTGACTCTCGACACGGCCTTGCCTTTGAATCTCGCCGTATCGCTGGATCATGGGCTCACGTGGAAACCGTTCCGGACAGTCCGGAGCGGCTGGCGGACGGTCGATCTAACCAGCGTCGTCAAGGGGACCTACGGTTATTTGCTGCGGCTCTCTGCTTCAGGCGACAAAGGTCAGATCGCCATCAAATCCTTGCGCATCGGCACGTGGGTCCAGGTCGCGCCGATCTCACTGCCCCGGCTCAAGCGGGGCGAGAACCATCTTCGCTACGAAGTGGGTGACCGCTACGGCCTGCGGACCATCCCCATGCTGATACGTCCCGACACCTCCGAGCCGCAGGATCTGCAGAAGCACGTGGTGACGATGCCGCAGGACTACCATCCGCAACGGCATACTGCCCGCATCACAGGCGAGGCCACCCTGCGCCTGGCGGCTCCGGCCGGGACCAGGATCGCCTGGCTCAGCGTCGGCGCAACGTTCCGGACGCACCAGGGCGAGCAGGCGGTGAAGACGAACAATCGGATCGCCTACGCCGCAGGCGCGCCGAAAGGCTTCGCGGAGATCTACCGGTCCGCGGTGCCGACGTGGGCAAGTCATTGGCGCTACAACTGGGACACCGACATCCGGCTGGACGAGCCGGCCGACGTGGTCTACGTCAAATTTCAAGGCGACCCGGCCCTGAACACGATGCGCGCCTGCCTGCATCTGCTGCCGAAAGCCCCACCGAGCATCAGCGCCCGGATCACGCATGCTTATGACATCGACGGCCAGCGCCACGAGAAGATCGTGGATTTGGCCGGGCCGAGCGACTACACCGTTTTCTGTGACGGCGATCCGGAGAACGTACGTGTGACGATTGAAGTGCTCTCACAATGACTTTGATGTCATCTGCTGGCTGGTTGCCCGGCGGCGGATATACCGGGCAGCCACGTGTTCAAGACGTACTCGCAGTTGACCACTTTCTCGACGAGGTCGAGCGGCAGATAGTAGTAGTGGTTGGAGGCCTCGAAGCCGATCCGGGAATCCCGGCAGACCAGCGCGAAGAGCCGTTGAGCGGTTTGGATCTCGGTAGTCGCGGCTTGCTTGACGCGGTCGATCCAGCCCTGACGCTCGTTCTCGTCCAGGGAGCGCCCGAGCAGGGCATTTCGGGCCATGATGAAGCGAATCTGGTTGAGGGTGCTGCGAAAGTGGAGTCCCGCAGCTTCGGCGATTGCCATGTCTTCACGCAGATTTGCCTGTTGGGAAGGTGTGTGCCCCTTGAGCGCAGCAGGCCCACGCCAGGCAAGGCCTGCGCCCCAGCCGCTCTCCACGGCCCCGAATTGCTCGAACAAGACCTGCGCCGGATAGACGCCCCGCCAGGTGTCGAGGTCGTCGTACGGGAAGCCGACCATTGTGGCGCGGTACTTTGTCGGCTCCGGGTACAGGAGGTTGGCGGGCCCGACTTGCATCGGTCCCTGGTAGACGAGGCTGATGTGGAAGGGATACTCGGTGAAGGCGGTGCTGAATCCTGACCAGGCTTTCAGCACGTGAGGGGCCGCATCCACGCCGTAACGAGCCTCCGCCACCTGCGCCAGGGCCTGGTCCACGGTCGGTCTCGGCTCGGCATCGAAGCAGCGGATGAGTTCGAGGTTGGGCGAGGGGTATCCGCCGACGCTCCAACTGAGCATCAGGCCGTCGATGTCGGCCTCGGCCAGGTTGGCGCCATGCTGCGCCACGAGGTTCATCACCGGCAGGTACGGGACCGCCGAGAGTTCCCAGGAGCAGTTGGCCTGGATCTTGGCAATGGTCTTGAGCCCGCTCTGCTTGGCCAGGGCCCAGTGCTTTGTCGCGCGCGGGCCGGGCCCGACGGCGGAAAGGGAGTACTCGCCCACCGTGCTC
>VGYL01000537.1 GCA_016872975.1 Planctomycetota bacterium | reverse complement strand
GCCATAGACACTGTACGTCATGAAGTTGATCAGCATCGTGTTGGCCCAACCGGGTGCGGTCGTGCTGACCGGATCGGTGCAGACGCGCACCAGACTGCGCGCCGGCACGTCGATCGTCGTATTGATACGCAGAGTGCCACTGAGGGTGAACGTTTGAAGACCCACGCTGGCGGGTGTGTCCGCGGTATTGTGCAGGACCAGGACCGTGCAGCTCGTGTCCTCATCCTGGGGCGTGAAATAGACCGTTTCCCCCGTCCCATTCGGCTCGGCACAGGCCGCGATGCTCGGGCTCTGAGACTCCTGCGGCAGCAGGACCTCCGCCAGGGCGGTCATCTCCGTGCCGCTGTCGCTGGGCTCCGGAACGCCCGCACGGACCTCTGGAGACAAGACAAGGGTAAGAATGGCGCTGGCCACAATGACGGTTGTTACGTACCTTCTCATGGGAGTACCTCCTGTAAGCAGCATCGTTAGTCCATGTGTCACGTGGGCCCCGGAGGGCCCCAAATCGCGCTGGTCACGGCAACCAGAGGTCCGGCTACCGAAAGGGCGGATCGGTCACCCGCGGAGAATCGACCTGCGCCAGTTCCGGCGTGGGAAGCATCCACCCCACTATCTCTGTGAGCCTCTTCATTTCCGTGTCTGTCCCGAGGTATTCAGGTCGTCGCTTGCCCAAGTGCCCACAAAGTCTGCCGCGCGGTCGAGGCCGCTCCCGTCCTTGGCGTCCGCGGGCCTCTCTTTCTCCCAGTGGGTCATGAAGACCTTCAGGTCGTCGATATCCACCTTGTCGTCGCCCCAGGGCATCGGCCCGATGTCGTAGAGTGTTTTACTCGTGCCCCAGTTCTCGATCAGCATCACCAGATCGACCAGGTCCACCTTCTTGTCGCCGTTGAAGTCGACGATAGGCGTGATGGAGGCCTGCCAGATATCATTGGAGCCGTAGCCGCCGGGGCGGGCGCAGTCCCAATACAGCGTCGTCCCGTCGGCCGATACGCACGCGTATTCCTCATGAGCGGGACTGTTGATCACGGGCCCCAGGTTTATCGGCGGCCCCCACGGGTCGGAGACCGTCGTGCGCCTGGTTAGGTACAAGTCGAGACCAGAACTACCAGCTCGAGCAGAGTCGAAGAAGAGTACCAAGCCATCGGCGGAAAGATACGGTCGCCGGTCGTTTTTGGCGCTGTTAACCACGGGACCGAGGTTCACCGGCGCTCCCCAGGGATCGTTCCTTGTCGCACGCCGGGTTACCCACAGGTCCGCGCTCCCGTAGCCGCCGGGGCGGACATACGCGTCTGCGTACCCGATTCCCGAGAAGTAGAGTTCCAGCGCGTTGGGCGAGAGGGCGGGACATGCCTCGTCCGCCGGGCTATTGACGACGGGACCGAGGTTTACGGGCGGGCCCCAACCGGCCTCGGTGGTCTCGCGCTTCATCATCCAGAGGTCGTAATCAGCACCGTTGCCCCGCCATGTGAAGTAAATCTCCAGCCCGTCACCGAAAGGTTTGAGGAGAGCGGGCAGGACATCCAGCCCTGTCAGGGCCCCGAGATTCACCGCAGCCTTCCAGGGATCGGCCTTGGTGGCTCGCGTCGCCATGCACAGCGAGACGACACTGTTAACGTCCTGTTGCTGGAACGAGAGACAGAGGCCATCCTGTGAGATCCTCGGCCAGTAGTCAAAGTCCGCATCGTTGATCGCCGGTCCCAGATTCTCCGGCGGGCCGAAGATGAAATCCGCCGCCACGCGTCCCCCGGGGAGAGTCGCGGCGACAACAAACACCAAAGCCAGTAGATTTCTTGTCGCGTTCATGATGGTGTACTCCTATGCTTGCTTGTCCTGGTGGTTTGCGATAGAATGGTGGGGCGCACAGTCCGGGCGCGCAAACCTATCGCCCGGGTGTGGCCGGGCCGGTGAGTACTGTGCTTGGCGGCGAAGGACTCACCGGCTCACTTGTTTTCGAGCCAGGCCGGCTTGGCCATCGAAGCGGGCCCACGGCCCGCAGAGAGCTCTCTGACTTCTTCTTCACTCAGCGCGTAACTGTAAACCCGGACCTCATCGATCAGGCCACGGCAATAGCGCCAGGCGTCGCCCGCGTTGGCGCCAATCAGAACGTAGTCGTCATTGACATTCACCGCACCGGTGGCTTCGGTGGAGACGTCCAGGGTCCCGTCCACGTACAGGCACAAGCGGGCGCCGTCATAGACGCCGGCCAGGTGATGCCACCGCCCGTCATCGACGACGATCTTGCCGTCCACATTGCCCCAGATCGTGTTCGGCACATCGATGCCCGTGCAGGCGAACTGCGCACTCCTGCTCCGAATGGAACGAATGATCCGCCAGGCTTGATTACCCTTGGCGATGATGGCCTGCCAGGGTACGTTGAAGTTGGCGGTCTTGATCCAGCAGGCCACGGTAATCTCCCGGGTGATATCGAAGTCCGGCGTGTCCTTGATGGAGACATAGTCATCGCGCCCGTCGAAGGCCAGGGCCCCGCCGATACGGCCCGGTTGCCGTTGCGGATTGCCGATGAGGGAGCCGTGGTGACCACGTCCCGAAGAATCCGTGGCGCTGTGGCCGGCGGTCTCATCGAAGCGCCACCAAGCCACCAGATCGCCCGTCGAGAAGCTCCAGGGCGTGCCCTCCGCCACGGAACCGTCCGCGCCAACGGCATCGACTCGCCAGCAATACCAACGGTGCTTCTCCAGCCTGGGGGAACTGGTGGTGTGGCCGCCACGAACCTCCCCCAGCAAAACGAGGCTTTGGGGATCGGGACCGAAGTACACGCGATGAGCCGCCGCCTCCGCCACGGGCAGCCAGCGCAGCGGAACCGTCGGCCGGGGGCCGATGTCCGAGCCGCTGGCGGGATTGGGCTTCGTCGCCGGATGCCGTTGCGGTGCGCCTCCCTCCTGGGCGGCGGACCGAACGTCAGAGTTAAGTAGCTCTCTGACCCTCGCCTCGATCTCCTGCTCTCCACCTTTGTTGAAACCGACTATCCGGTAACGCACGATTCCCTCCCGGTCCACATAGAACAGCGTCGGGATGGCTTTGATGCCGTATGCCGCGAAGGGTTGGTCGGCGCCCGCAAGGACAGTATAAGACATCCAGCCTTGTGCGAACTCCCGGACTCGGGCCTGGTTCGGCTCGTTGTTCAGCCCGATGATCACCAAGCCCTCCGCCGCGTGCTTCTGGTGCAGCGCCTCCAGGTGCGGGATCGCTTCGACACAGGGCGGACACCAACTCGCCCAGAAATCGAGCAGTACGACTTTGCCCTTGAGGTCAGAGAGACGGACTTGTCGGCCCTCGAGATCGAGCAGCGTAAATGACGGGGCCGGCCGACCGGACGCGGCCTCCGTGGGAATCCGGGACAACCTGGCCCGCCACTTGGCCGCCTCCTCGGGTTTGCCCCAGGCGTCGTACAGTGAGGTCAGCACGCTCAAGAATCTGACGGTATCAGGATGGGCCTCACCCAACGTGCGGCTCGCCGTCTCTACCGCCTGCAGGCACAAAGGCTCTGCCTCCGGATACCGATTTTGATCGCGATACAGAAGCGCGAGGTTGTGCATACAGGCCAGAGTATCCGGATGCTCCTCGCCCAGAACGCGCCGGCGAGCTTCCAGTATCACGCCAAACAACCGTTCCGCCTCCGGGTTTCGCCCCTGAAGCACGTTCACAATCGCAAGATTGCCCAGGCAGCGCAGAGTGTCCAGGTGTTCCTCACCCAGCACGCGTTTCATCCGGGCCAAGGTCGTGAGACACAACTTCTCCGCCTTCTCATACTGGCCCTGGTTCTTGAGAAGCACGGCCAGATTGTTCATGGAACGCAGGGTATCCGGGTGATCCTGACCGAACCGGCGCTCCTTGATCGCCACAACCTGGCGGTACAGCGTCTCCGCTTTTTGATACTGCTTCTGATCGCTGTAGAGCGAAGCGAGATTGTGCATCGTGTTCAGGGTATACAGATGTCCCTCGCCGAATACGCGCTTTTGGATTTCGATGGCCTCGACACACAGCCGCTCGGCCTCGTCATATCGGCCTTGCTTGTCGTACAACACGGCCAGCTCGCTCATGCTCGTCAGGGTCGTTTGGTGTTCTTTCCCGAGGATACGCTCGCTGATCCTCAGAGCATCCGAGAACAGTGGCTCCGCTTCTTGATACCGGCCCTGATTGAAGTACAGCCAGCCCAGGGCCTTCATCGAGTCCAGCGCCGCCGGATCGTCCTGGGCAAGGTGCTCCCGGTGAAGTTGGCGGACGCGCTCCAACTGGCGCGCCGCTTCCCCGTACGCGCCGAGTTGGGTGTAGGTGGAGCCCAGGGTCAGGCGAACGGAGGCCTCGACCAGTGGTTCCTCCGCAAACCGCCCCTCGATCCGCTGGGCCGCGGTGTCCAGAAGCTCTTGGACGGCCACCCGGCGGCCCCGGGCGCGGGCCGGATCGGCCGAGGCCAAGAGATCGTTGTTCAGGAAATCGGCGACCGCTTGGGCAATCTTGGCCTGTCGCTGGGACTCGGTGCGCGCCTGCGTCTCCTGCTCCAGAGCCTTCTGCTCTCTCTCCAGCGCCCGCTGTGTCCGGCCCTGTTCCTGCCAGATCAGTACCGTAGCCACCGACAGAGCTGATACCACACCGATGAGCGCCAGGCTGGCCAGCACGCCGGCCAATACGCCAGTCCGATGACGCCGGACGAACTTGCGCGTTTTGTACGAGACGCTTGGCGCCGCCGCTTGCACCGGTTGGTGATGGAGATGTCGATCGATGTCCGCCGCGAACTCCTGGGCGGTCTCGTACCGCCGGGCCCGGTCCTTCTCCAACGACTTCATCACGATCCAGTCCAGATCACCCCGAACGGCTTTCATGAGCAGCTCGGGCGTGGCACCACGGCGCTTCGCTACCTCCGTCAGAATCTCGCCCAGAGTGGTGAGTTTCGTGGAGGGCTTGGCCGGTTCCTGCTCCCGGATGACCCGCTGCATCTCGACGAAGCCCGCCTTGCGCAGTTCTTCTTCGCTGAAGGGGGTGGTGCCGGTGAGCAGTTCATAGAGCAATACGCCGAGCGAGTAGATATCTGAGCGGGTGTCGATGTCCAGATCGCTCAGTTGGGCCTGCTCCGGACTCATGTAGGCGGGTGTGCCGATCAGGTGGGCGTAGCGGGTAAAGAGCGTCTTTTCCGTCAGCTTCTGGTTGGTGGCCTTGGCAATGCCGAAATCGATCACCTTGGGGAGAGGTTCCCCACTATGGCTGGC
>VGYL01000536.1 GCA_016872975.1 Planctomycetota bacterium | reverse complement strand
GTACAAGATTCCCTTTCGGTGCGTCTGGCCGAAGACCTTCAGGTCTTTGCCCTGTAAGGGATGGTGGGGGCGAACGACCGTGACTTTTTCGGGTACCTCGATGCAGGTAGTGTGGCGTAGGCTTCTTCGCGACCCAGGACGGCAAGCCGTTCGAGGTGCACTGGGGCGGCACCTGTTTCGATCTCACGAATCCCAAGACCCGCGCGTACGTGCGGTCGGTGGCGGCCCGCATCGGGCGGGACTGGGGCTATACCTATCTCAAGCTCGACGGGCTCTGGACCGGCACGGCGACCGAGATTCGCTACGTCAACACCGGGTACAAGGACGACCATCTCGGCCGGTCGTCGCGGCACGATCCGGAAATCACGCATATTCAGGCATATCGCGACGGGCTCAAGATCGTCCGCGACGCGGTGGGGGAGGGCGTCTATCTCCTGGGCTGTAACGTCGCCCAGAACATGCGGACGCTGGGAGCCTCGTTTGGCTTGGTCGACGCGATGCGGATCGGGCCCGACAATGGCCGCAAATGGCCCCAAATGTGCCGCGGTCCGTTCAGCGGGAGCAATCTGTATTTCCTCCACGGCCGCGTCTGGCACAACGACCCGGACCCGATCTACGTCCGTGACGAGGTCCCGCTCGAACACGCGCGGGCCTTGACCTCCTGGGTCGCTCTCACGGGCCAACTGAACGCCAGCAGCGACGACTTGCTCAAGCTGTCGCCCGAGCGGCTGCATCTGTTGCAGCGGTCCATGCCCGCCCACGGGCTTCAGGCCCGGCCGGTAGACCTGTTCGAGCAGAAGATCCCGCGGATCTGGCTTCTGACGGACAACCGCCGGACGCCCCGACGTGACGTGATCGGCCTGTTCAACTGGGAGGAGAAGGACAAAACACACATCTCCTGTCCCCTGGAGAGGATTGGCTTGGCCAAGGCCGACCGCTACATCGGATTCGATTACTGGGCGGATGCATTCCTTGATCCCTTTGCCGGCTCGCTCGAGAGCGATCTGCCGCCGGCCAGTTGCCGCATCCTGGCTGTTCGCCCGGTTGGCACCCATCCTCAAGTGCTCGGCACCTCCCGCCACATCACTCAAGGGACCGTCGATCTCCTGGAAGAGGCCTGGGACGAGCAGAAGCACACCCTAAGCGGCACCAGTCGTGTTGTGGCGGGGGACCCCTATGAGCTGCGTATCGCCGCGTTCGGGCAGGATCGTACCTGGCGGGCAACAGGCGCAGCCGTCTCGAAGGACGATGCGGACAACTTGGTAACGATCCAGCTTGTCGGCCAGGACGATTGGAGAGTCAGAGTCCGCATCGAGGCACCCAAGAACCGCGAGGTACGGTGGTCCCTCCGGTTCGATTGATTTGCCTCTACGAATGGAAGGAGTTCGTGAGGCGAGAGGCGGTGTGTTACTGATATGAGCGATTCGACGCAAGGAATTCACCAGAGCAAGATTCGGGAAATCGGCCGTGCGTACGAAACGCGTGGGTATCGGGTTCTTCTTGAGCCCCGTGCGGCCGATTTGCCGCCATTTCTGGCCGGCTTCTGTCCGGATATCATCGCGTATGGACCGCGTGATTCTGTCGTGATCGAAGTGAAGGTGGGAACAGGAGCCGCATTTTCCGAGCGGTATCGAGACTTGGCGGAGGTCATCCAACAACATGCGGGATGGCGATTCTCCCTGGTCGTAGTAGATCCACGGTCGGATGAGGTAGCGCCGGCAACGCAACCTCTGCTGGATCGAGACGGAATCATGGAGCGCCTGAGGGAGTCGCAAGAGCTTCTCGATCGAGGTGCAAAGGACGCGGCGTTTGTCCTACTGTGGTCTTCCGTGGAGGCTCTCTTGCGGCACATTGCCTCCCGCGAGGGGCTTCCCTTGGAACGCATCCCGTCTTCCGCGGTCCTGAAGGAGTTGTTCTCGCTGGGGTTTCTCTCCCGCAGAGCTTTGGATATTGCCTTGCGGGCGTTCTCTGTTCGGAACTCGCTCGTGCATGGATTCGAGTCTCCCGACCTCGATACCGCCCTGGAGGAGATGACTCCCCTGGCTCAAGAGCTTCTGGCGGAATTCGATCAGGCCGGAAGCAAGACGGCTTGACGCCGCCCAGGTCAGGCCTCACGCGCCCGCGGCGGCCAGGCGGGAGCCGTGGCGCGGAGGCGCCTCGGTGACGCAGCGGGACCGCAGGTGGTCCAGGACGTTCATGAAGTTGATGTACGAGTCGTAGGGGGAGTCGTAGGGATTGAAATACTTGTGCACGTCGCCGTCGGCGAACCACTTCGTGCACATGTAATAGAAGTGGTCGGAGGTCTGGAGCTTGCGCCAGCAGCCGAGGAGATCCGGATCGCCCGCCGCCTTCACCTGGCCTTCGAGATTGTACAATTCCTGAATGGCGTTGTGCTGCATGGGATTGCCCAGCCAGGCGGAGAGATCCCGCTCGGTATCGGCCCAACTGACGAGGTGCGGCACATCGACCACGTCCATCGGCTCGTAGGCCTTCGCCACCTCGCAGGGCGTCTTGAAATCGTTGTCGGGGTTCTTCAGGATCTCGTCGGGCAGATGACGCAGGAATTCGAAGATCCCCGTGTCCTCCCATTGATGCTCGCCGAAGGTCTCATAGTCCACGAAAAGATTGACGGTATAGCCGTTGCCGTTGACCGCATTGACCCACTGGGCGAACTTCTCGGCCTGCAGCGGCCATTCGCGCCAGCCCCGGTTGGAGAAGCGAAAGGCGATGTCGTCGCTGAGCCGGTAATTCTTCAGCAGCAGCTTGAGCCTGCGCGCGGTCGGCGGCCGGTAGACGAAATTTGGGCTGCGCCAGCCCAAGATATGGTCGGCGCCCTCGGCCAAAATCGCGTCGAAACCGCCGATGCGCTCGATCGTCTCGGCCAGGGCGTTGTTATACACGAGCTCGGTATTGCGGAACACGCGCGGCGTCTGACCGAAGAGCTTCCGCACGGTCTTCTTGTGCGCCGCGATCTGGGCGGCAAATTCCTTGGGGGAGAACAGGAAACTCAGGCTGTGATAGTAGGTCTCGCCGAGGAACTCGACGCAGCCGGTTTCCGCCAGTTCCTGGAAGCTGGCCAGAACTTCCGGGGCGTACTCCTGGAACTGCTCGAGCACCACGCCGGTGATACTGTAGGCCACCTTGAAGCGGCCCTCATGCCGGCGGATCAGGTCCAGCATCAGGCGATTCGTCGGAAGATAGCACTTGCCGGCGACCTTGCGGCAGACTTGGGCGTTCTTATACTCATCGAAGTAGTTTGTCTCGCTGTCGAAGATGGTGTAATGTCGAAGGCGGAAGGGCTGATGAACCTGGAAGTAGAAACAGACGGACGCCATTCACCAAGTCTCCCCAAATCGATTGCTCAGGCGACATTCAGAACCCGGTGATACACTTCACTGACGCGCGCCGCGGAGTCCTCCCAGCGGAAGCGCAGGGCCTCTTTGCGGCCGTTGGTCCGCAGCGTTTCCTGCAGTGGCGGATGGCGCAGAACGGCCACGATCTTGTTGGCCATCTCGTTGATATCCCAGAAATCGACCTTCAGGGCGTTCTGGAAGGTCTCCGCGATCCCGCTCGATTTGCTGATGAGCACCGGCACGTTGTGCCGCAGCGCCTCCAACGGTGCGATCCCAAACGGTTCGGAGACGGACGGCATCACGTACAGATCGGCCATCCGGTAGGCCCGGTCCACGTCCGCCCCGCGGAGGAAGCGGGTGAAAAAGACCTTGTGCCCGATGCCGAGCCAGGCCGCCAGGTCGATCGTGCCGTAGAGGCGGTCGCCGTCGCCGGCCATGACGAATTTCACGTTCCTCTCTTTCTCGAGGACCCGCTTGGCGGCATACAGGAAGTACTCGGGGCCTTTCTGCATGGTGATACGGCCGAGGAACAACACGACCTTGTCGCCGCGGGCGGATGAGGCCGGCGGGGGGGCCGCGTTGCCGCCACAGAAGTCGATCCCGTTGTAGATAACTTCCACCTTTTCCGGCGGCACGGCGTAGCGGTTCACCACGATGTTGCGGGTGTAATGGCTGACGGTGATCACTTTGGCCGCCGCGTGCATGCCATGCCGCTCGATGTCGTACACGTATTGGTTCACGTGCTCGCCGCTGCGGTCGAACTCGGTCGAGTGGATCTGCACGACCAACGGCTTGCCGCTCTGCGCTGCCAGGGCAACGCCGGCCGGGAAGGTCATCCAGTCGTGGGCGTGGATGACGTTGAACTCCTCCGTTTCGGCAATCTTCATCACGCGCAGCGCATAACGGTGGACTTCCTCGCAGATGTTGGGGCCGTATGGCGCCGGACCACCGGCCAACTCCTCCAGCCGGCGCGTCTCGGCCGGTACGGCCGCCTGGGCGGAGTGCGGGTTGCCGAAGCGGCCGTAGGGAAGGAGACTCGAAGGGACCGGGCGCAGCCGGATATGAGGAAGTCCGGATTCCAGAACCATCTCCGGATTCCCCGCCAGACGCACCGGGCCCATCCGCGGCAAGAGAAACGTCACCTCCATTCCCAGGCGGCCCATCGCCTTGGTCAGTCCATAACAGGCCGTACCGAGCCCGCCACTGATGTACGGTGGAAACTCCCAGCCGAGCATGAGCGTCTTGATGTTCATCGATCGTTCCTCCCTGACCGCGTTGAACGAAGCATGTCGCACCCCGGCTCTACCCTGCGGACTTCAGCGCCTCTCAAATATCTTGCCGCAAATCGCTGCGTTCCGGTAGGTGTAGATATGCAAGCTGTAATATCGCTCACCACGCAGACCATGTCAAGAACTACGTCGTTATTTTTCACGAGTTTTCAAAAAAATACCTGGTCCGCAGCCTGGCGTGTACGGTCTCGCCTCGGCGGGGTCACCAGAAGCCCTCATTTCTCTGCGTCCGCTGGACCGTGCAATACCCCGGCCCGCCGTAAGTCCGCTCAAGCGCGATCGGCCGTAAGGTAGAACCAGGATGCTTCTCCGCACGATGCCACCATGCTCTCGGCGGCTGCGGTGCTCGGCCGGACTGGTCTGCACCGTACGAGCTAACTGTCCTAAGAAACAGCGTACCGCAAGTGAAAGTGCCGCAAATAAGGCGATTTCCTAATCTTCGCTCGGCGAACACGCATTTGCCGGACGCCTCCCCGGCGCTGCCACGTCGCGACATCCCGGCCTGAAAGGGGCAGGGTTTTCCTGGTCGGTCGAGCCCAAGGCAGTTCGTCTCCGTAATGGTGGTGAAGTTGAGCGACAAGTGTACTGT
>VGYL01000535.1 GCA_016872975.1 Planctomycetota bacterium | reverse complement strand
ACCACGCCGCGCCCCTCAGGGCCGAATGCGACCGCGCCCCGCCCGGCGGAGCCGGAGTGGGCGGAGCTTCCGGCCCCCGCCAACGGGGAGCTGGAGGCCCGCGACGTCCGCGTGGACATCCGCGAAGGCATGACCGGGCTGATCCGCCCGGGCGTCGGATTCAGCAGCGACAGCGGCATCATCGGCCAGTTGATCTACGAGCAGCGCAACTTCGACATTACCGACACGCCCGACACGCTTACGGAGCTGCTTCTTCCCTGGAAAGCCTGGCGCGGCGGCGGGCAGCGGTTCTCCGTACGGCTCGAGCCCGGCACACGCTACAGCGCCTATTCCGTCAATTTCGTGGACCCGTATTGGAACGATCAGCCGGTCACGCTCGACGTGCTGGGCCGAAGCTGGAAGTGGTTCCGCGAGAGCCACGATGAGAGCCGGCTCAAGGGCGCCTTCGAATTCGAACAGCGCCTGGCGAACCAGTGGCGGCGCAGCCTCGGCTTTCGCGGGGAGAGCGTCAAGATCGACGACCTGGACTTCGACGCCCCGGTCGAGATCCGCGCGGTCGAGGGCCGGAGCGGCCTCTTCGGCGTGCGCCTCGGGATTGGCAGGTCCGCCGTGGACGATCTTTACGATCCGACCGCGGGCTGGCGCACGAATGTGTCCTACGAGCAGGTCACCGGCGACTTCAATTTTGGCCTGCTCGAAGCCAGTTACGTCCGCTATTTCACCCTCCATGAGGACGTGCTCGGTCGCAGAACCGTTCTCTCGGGCAGGGTGCGGGCCGGCACCGTGGTCGGCGATACGCCGCCCTTCGAGAAGTTCTATGCCGGGGGCACCGGTCGCTACGGCATCCGCGGATTCGAGTTCCGTGGCGTGAGCACACGCGGTCTGCAAACGAATGTCGACCCGGCCCTGGCCCGGCGCAAGGACCCGATCGGGAGCGACTGGGTCTTCGTGGCGGGTACCGAGCTGATCGTCCCGCTGGTCGGCCAGAACTTCAACGGGCTGGTCTTCCTCGATAGCGGCACCGTGGATACGGGCAGCTATCGCTTGTCCATCGGCGTCGGCATCGAGATCAAAGTGCCGCAGATCTTCGGGAATGTGCCGATGCGGTTCGAGTTGGGCATCCCGCTGCTCAAGTCCGAAGGGGATGAGACCCAGGTCTTCAGCTTCTCCGGCGGCGGCTTCTTCTAAACGAACTTCTACCCACGGGAAATCAAGAGCAACTCAGAAACGAAAGGAAGGCTTTCATGAACGGCAAGACCATCACGACGGGGATTCTGGCTGGTGCCCTGGCGCTGGTTGCGGTGATGCAGTACCGCCCGGCGGCGTCCCAAACGACGGCCCCCGCCACACGGATCGGCCTGGTCAGCATTCGCGACGTATTCAACGGGTCCAAGAAGCACGCCCTGTACCAGGCCCAGTTGGCCAAGCGCGCCGGTCAGACCAACGCCCAACTGGACGACCTGGCCAAACAGGTGCAGGAGGAGGAGCGCGAGCTCAAGACCGTGCGGCCCGGGACGGCCGATCACCTCAAGCAGTCCCAGGTGGTTCTGGAGGCCCGCTCCAAGCTGCGCAACCAGGAAGAGCTGATCAAGCTCCAGCGGATGACCGAAGACAAGAAATGGTTCGAGGACCTCTATCAGGAGGCGCTGCGGGCGACCGAGGTCGTCGCGAAAGAGCGCGGCCTGGATCTCGTCCTGGAGAGGAGCGAGCCGCGGTTCCCGATCCCGAACGAGGAGATGTGGTCCACCCTCGGCACGCACAAAGTGCTCTATGGCGGCGGGGCCGTCGATCTGACCAATGACGTGATTGCCCGCGTCGATGCCAGCGCGAGCCTGCAACCTTGAGACCTGTCCGGAGCGAATCGAACGGGATGGCTACCGAGCGCAAGATCCCCAGAAAGATGACGATCGATGACCTGGCGCGGCACTTGGGCGCCGACATACTGGGCCCGGACGCTGACCGGCACAAGCCGATCGCGGGCATTCAGCCGGTGGATGCAGCCGGCGGCGGCGACGTGACGTTCGTCACGGACCCCCGCCACGCGGCGGCGGCGGCCCGGTCCGGCGCGGCGGCCGTCATTGTGTCCAAGCCGATCGACGGGATGACGAAACCCCAGTTGGTCGTCAAGGACGTCCAGGCGGCCCTGGTCGAGACCCTGAACGTCTTTGCGCCCCGGCGCGAGCCCGCCGTCGTGGGCGTCGACCCTTCCGCCCGGATCGGCAGCGACGTGCACCTCGGAGAGGGGATCAGCATCGGGCCGCACGTGGTCCTCGAAAACAACGTCCGGATCGGCGCCGGCACCATCATCGGCGGCGGCGGCAAGATCGGCGCCAATACGAAGATCGGCGCCAACTGCCGGCTGGACGCCAATGTCGTCGTCTACCACGATTGCACGATCGGCGACCACGTCGTCATCCAGGCCAACAGCACGATCGGCGCCGTCGGCTTCGGCTACGCCTTCATCGACGGCGCCCACCGGCTCATCCCACACCACGGCGGCGTCGTCATCGAGGACTTCGTCGAAATCGGTGCCAATACCTGCGTTGACAGGGCCAAATTCGGCAATACCATGATTGGGGCCGGTACGAAGATCGACAATCTGGTGCAAATCGCGCACAATGTCGTGATCGGCAGAGGTTGTCTGATCGCCGCCCAGGTCGGCGTGGCCGGCAGTTGCCGGATCGGCGACGGGGTCGTGCTGGCCGGACAGGTGGGCCTGGCCGACAACATCGAGATCGGCGCCGGCGCCATGGTGGGCGCGCAGGCCGGCGTCATGGGCAGCGTGGCTCCCGGAGAAAGGCTGGCCTGGTCGCCCGCGCTGAACGTCAAAGAAGCGGCGCGGGTGGTGGCGCATCTGCTGCGCCTGCCGAAGCTGGCCCAAGAAGTGAAACGCCTGACGGCGAAGGTGGATCGACTTGAAGCTGCAAAAGACGATAAAGGACCCGGTTAAACTGACCGGCAAGGGTCTGTTCGGCGGCCAGGACGCCACCGTGACCTTCCATCCCGCGCCCGAGGATACGGGCGCCGTTTTCATACGAACCGATGTCGCCAGTGCGGTCCGCATTGCGGCGGTGGCCCCCAACATCGCCGAGCGCAGCCGGCGCACGAGCATCAAGAAGGGCGAGATCAGCATCGAGACCGTCGAGCATTGCCTGGCGGCGATTCACGCCCTGGGCATCGACAACATCGTCGTGGAGGTCCAGGGGCCGGAACTGCCGGCCCCCGACTGCAGCAGCGCGGAGTACGTCAATCTTCTGAAACAAGCCGGCTCGGTCGAGCAGACGAATCCGCGCAAGGAATTCGTCATCAAGAAGCCGATCTGCGTCAACGCCGGCGACGCGACGATCTACGCGCTGCCCTACTCGGACGGCGATCTGAGCATTACCTACGATCTGGACTACAGTGCCTATGCCGGAATCGGCCGGCAGGTTTACACCTACCGGCTCGCCCCGGACACGTTCGAGACCGGCATGGCCCCGGCCCGGAGCTTTCTGCTGGAGGTCGAAGCCAGGCAGTTCCAGGCCCGGGGCATCGGCACGCATATCGGCCCGCGCGACATCCTCGTGATCGACGGGGAGGGGCCCATCAAGAACACCTACCGTTGGCCGAACGAATGCGTGCGGCACAAGATCGTGGATCTCATCGGCGACCTGCTGCTGGTCGGCCGCCCCGTGGTGGGACGCATCGTCGCCTACAAGAGCGGCCACGCCCTGAACCAACAGCTTGTCCGCAAGCTCTACGACGCCGCCCAGCAGCAGGATCGCGTCGAGCGGTTCGGAACCGACGCCATTCTCGACATCCGGCGGATTCAGAAGATCCTGCCGCATCGCTATCCGTTGCTGCTCGTCGACAAGATCATCGAGGTCGAAGGCGACACGCGCATCAAGGGCATCAAGAACGTGACTTTCAACGAGCAGTTCTTTCAGGGCCATTTCCCCTCGACGCCGATCATGCCGGGCGTGCTGATCGTCGAGGCCATGGCCCAGGTCTCGGGCCTGCTGTTCGCCCAGCGGCTCGAGCACACCGGCAAGCTCGCCATGCTGCTGAGCATGGATAACGTCAAGTTGCGCCGGCCGGTCGTTCCGGGCGATCAGCTCGTTCTGGTCGCCGAGACGGTGCGGCTGCGGCGGCGGACCGCCCACTGCCGGTGCCAGGCACTGGTCGGCGAGATCGTCGCGGCGGAGGCCGAAATCAAATTCATGCTGGTCGATGATGAGAAGGTTTGAGAAGATGAGTGGAACTCCCGTGAAAGGCAGGGATGGTTGACATGGCGACAATACACCCGACGGCGGTAGTCGATACGGATGTACAGTTGGCAGAGGACGTGGTCATCGGACCCTATTGTGTCGTCGGCAAGGGGGTCTCGATCGGCCCCGGAACCACCCTGGACGCCCGCGTGGTCATCACCGGAAACGTGACCATCGGCCGGGAGAACCGCCTGTATCCCAACTCCGTGATCGGCTGCTGCCCCCAGGTCCTCGGCATGGACCAGAACTCGAAGATGGGGGGGGTCGTGATCGGCGACCGCAACGCCATTCGGGAGAACGTCACGATCCACCCGAGCCGGCACGAGGGCCGCCTGACCCGGGTCGGCAGCGACAGCCTCCTGATGGTCGGCGCCCACATCGGCCACGACTGCCTCGTCGAGGACCGGGTCGTCCTGAGCAATTACGTGCAGATTGCCGGGCATGTCAAAATCGAGACCGGCGCGTGGTTCAGCGGGCTGGCGGCCTCGCACCAGTTCGTCACGATCGGCCGCTGGGCCTACATCGCCGGGCTGGCGGGCCTCAACCGCGATGTCCCGCCGTTCCTGATCGTCAGCGGACACTATCCGCCCCGGGTCCGCGGCGTGAACAAGCGCGGCCTGCTCCGGGCCGGGCTCAGCGAGCAGCAGCAGGAGCACATCTACGAGGCCTACCGCCGGATCTACCGCGTGGGCGGTCCGCTGCTGAGCAACGCCGAGGAGCTGGCCCGCCAGGATGGGCTCGATGAGAACGTCCGGGCCATCGTCGATGCCATCTTCAAGAGCAGTCAGCACAAGTTCGGACGCTACCGGGAGAGCCAACGAGCCTGAGCGATCTCAGGAAATCCGAAATTCGAATTTCGGGTCGTACCTCATGATATTGGTAAGACTTTCTTGCGAAAACGACAATCCAAGGCCGATTCTTGTACGGCATTGCGTTCCTCAGCCCAGATGTCACGCTGGAGGTCGCTGACATGGACCGGGTGACAA
>VGYL01000534.1 GCA_016872975.1 Planctomycetota bacterium | reverse complement strand
GGCCGCGGCCAGGCCCATCGACTTCAAAAACGTTCGTCGTGACACATCTCGTGACATCAGATTCACTCCTGCAACAAGCTATTGACGTTCGCGCGGAAAGATCGTCCAAGGCCGGGCCGGGAAGTCCGGCAGATGGCCCTTCATCCAGTCGTACTGGCCGTGCTTTTCCAGAAATTGCGCGGCGTCGAAGCCGAGGTCGCACGACCCGCCCCATTTGGCCCACAACTTCCAGTTCTTCGCCATTTGCGCATCGACAACTTTGGCATCGAAAGCCCCGGCCGGGCGGTAGGCGGGTCCGGACCCGGGCACCTGGCCGTCGTCCAACTCGCCGTGTCCGCAGATCGTGCGCCGGCCCGGCTGCTCTTTCTGAAGGTACACGTCGTAATGATCGGCGAGCATCCGCTGGGCCCGGGAGATGTCGATCCGCCCATGGTGTTCCTTCATCAACTTCTCCCAGCGAACGCGGCGGGCCACGCAACTATCCCTCACGTCATCCCAGCGTGCGTCCGTCTCCCGGCGGAGGATCTGCACATTCCGGGTGACGTTCGAGCCGGTGAAATAGCCGTGGGTCTTCTTCTCCAGGCTGTGATGTTTCAGGCCGAGGTCCAGGCAGGCGATCTCGCCCGTGCGAATGTCGCCCAGGAGCCAGGAATTGGCGTACGCGCCGCTATTCTGACGGATCATCGTCTCCGCCCATTCGTCGATGCTGTTGGCATACTGCATCGCCTGGCGGGCCCGGACAAACACGGGAGTCCCCCGGCGGTCGAAGTGCTCGAAGCCGCCGATCGTCGTTTCCGTGCCGACCAGTCCCGCGCCGGTGAGGAAGAAGTCCGTGGCGCTGTAGAGGCAGGGGCCCCAGGACTGCATCAGGATGCGATGGCCCTGGGCCGGGACGATCTCCACGATGAGATTCGCCGATTTGCCCAGGGCATAGCCGACCCAGGAATTGTGGGCCATGACGATCTTACCGTCGGCGGTGGCGTCGCCGGTCGCAATGAAGGCGCTGCAACCCGGATGATCGGCGATCTGCCTTTTCCTCTCCTGCGGCCACCAGTACCAGAGCACATCAATGAAGCCATTCATGAAGAGTACTTGCTCGTACGTCGCCTCCTTGCCGGCGTGCTGCATGCCCGCCACGATGCCGCGCATCTCCGCGACGTACTCGGCCGGGACGTTCTTCTGGAACAGGCGGGACGAGGCCCGCACGAAGAAGTCCAGGTTGTAGCTGGTCTGGAACTCCGTGACGTGTGCCAGTGTGCGCAGGAACTCGTCAATTTCGCCGGCGGTCAGATAGCCCCGCTGAAACCCGCGCTCGAAAGGCCCGCCTTCGATGTGCAGAAAGATCCAGCCATTCTCATCGTACCGGTAGCCCTTCGCCAGCCAAGCCTTCTCCTGATCCGGCACGGTCGGTTCGGCCGTCCGGCACGAGAGGCCCCAGCCCGCCAGAACCATCACCAGACAGTATGTCCGAGTCCTTCGTCCCATCCGAATCTCCCACTGCACACATTTCCACCGGCCGCCAGGGGCGCATGTCTCCGCACGGCTTGCCACATTGTAGCCACGGGGCTTACGTGGTGCAACGGGCGGGCAGAACGATTGACAGCGACCGGGCCTCGAATGAGTTTTGACGAGCAAGTTCAGTAATGTGTAGGGTGGGGCTTGCCCCACCGTTTTCCTTGGGTCCGGCTTCCTGGTGGGGCAAGCCCCACCCTACAACCACACGGTGCCTGACGCGAGGCACATCGGCGAAACGGCGGGTGCGGCGCGATTACCGGTTCTGTCCGTCAAAATTCATCAGGAGACACCGATCTCTCGGTTGTCCATCACGGCCTACTGAAGGGACGGCGTGATTCTCAGGCCCTCTTGGGAAGCCCAGCGTTGCAGAATCTGCTTTTCTTGCTCCGTGGGAAAGCGATTGCGCCTGCCGCGCACCTGGCGGATCATCTTGTCGGCGCTGTGCAATTCGATGGTGACACATTTCTCGATGCCAAGCTCCGTTTGGGCCTCCATGGTCCAGATAGAGCATCGCCCCGTGGAGCAGGACTGCGCATAGGTCGCCACACAATGGTGCTGTTGCCTTCCCTCCGAGATGAGTTCCCGCGCCGACACCAGTTCTCGAATGCGCCAGATTCTCATGTTCCGGGCCTCCTTGGTCCCCTCGACAAACTGATAGTCCCGGATAGGGGAGTGTCTCCACTCCAGGCTCTTGGCCGTCGATTCACGTCCGAGTTGCCGGTGCCACACCTCCACTTGCCGTAAGAGAGAGGTTGCCGTCCTGCCACGCATCGAGAAATTGGGCTGCGCCGGACCTGCTTCGGCCACGACGCCCCTATCCACAAAGGTCATGCGGTTCTCATATTTCTCATGCCAGATGTAGTCAATAATGGGACCGATGTGGACCGGATCCAGCAGGGGATTGGCTGCAAAGAAACGTAACACGCTCACACGGAAATCATTGTCGCGAAACTCCTCCACGATACGGGTCTCCCGCAGCGCGTCCGCCAAGTGCTCGTCGCCTCCCAAGGCGCGTACCTGACCCCACAGGAGTGCGGCTTCGATGGAGTAGTGGGCGGGGGCGGCAAGGAAGTGATGCGCCATCTTCTTGGTCAAGGGAATGGGCAATCCCGCGGCGGTGCGGATGTTCCCCCCTCGCGCCACGTGCTTGAACCAGTCCTGTTGTACGGCGTTGCCGCGCAACCAGGCCTGGTCCATGAACACCGGCACATCGAATTCCGCGAACAGGTGCCTGGCCAACGAGGAGAACTGCCGATCTGGATTGTGCGTTCGAGGCCGCCACTCCCGGAAGGGCCTGAGCCACTGTTCCGAGCTGTTGATGAGGGCGAGGATGCCATCGATATACTTGACATTGTCGAGCAGTTTGCTCTGTGCCTTCAAGGACTGCAGGGTGTCGAAAAGGACGACCGGGTCGGGGGTCTGCGCAAATGCGCCGGAGAGCTTGCGCGAAATCTCCGTGTCCAGGTCCTCGGGAGAGACGCTCTTTTGGTACAGGGCGGTAAGCAGCCGGACGACGTCACGCGTCTTCTTCCCGCGCGTCAGCTTCTGGATGGCGTCTTGGCGCTGCTGCTCGGAGATGTCATGGGACCCGCGAAACGTCGGTCGTTTCAACCGGGAGGTCAGATCGACTTTCTCGTGCACACCGCCGGCGGGGACGAGTCCTTCGGCGTCACAACGCAGATAGTAGAGCCTCTGCACGAGCGCATTTTCCCGCGAGACGTCGAGCTTTCTGAGCCGTCGTTTCCCGAGGCGCGCATCGAGCATGCCGATTGCGCGGATGAGAGGGTTGTCAGATTTCAGGATCTCGTCCATGGACATGCTGAGATAGTCGAACAGGGCTCCATGCCATTCTCCCCGAGAGAACATGTTTGCCGCATGGGCCTGTCGAACCGCGTCGGCCCATCGTTCTTGTCCCTCCGGATCGCGCGGGTACCGCCACGATTCTGCATTGCTCCAGGTCATCACGATGATTTCCTGGCCGTCCACAGTGATCCAGCCCCGGCCGTCGCTGGATCGGCCATAGGCGGTGGAACCGATCTGGATTCGTCCGCGCACGGAGTCGACCCAGAGGCTCTCGATTCGTGCTCGCAGTTGACTCCACTTCATGGTCTTGTTCCCGATAGCATCCGGCTTTTCGATGATCCTTCAGACGTCGATGCCGAGAAGGGCGCGCATCAGGAAGCCGACCAGGAAGCTGAAGGCGGCTACGCCCAGGCTCAGGCCGGCCATCTCCAGGAAACGCGGCCGGAACGGCTCATCCTTGGCGACGGCGATGTAGTAATTGAACAGGGCGATGATGCCGACCGCCGCTGCCAGGGTGCAGGCGAGACTGACGTAATAGTCCGGCAGGACCAGATAGGGGGCGATGAGGACCAGGACCGTGATAAGGTACGCGATGCCGGTATAGACCGAGGCCTTGGTCGGGCTCTTGGCCGGCCCCGGCGCGACGCGCGGCTCTCCTTTGGGGTTGTGCGTCGTCGGGGTCTCCTCGGACTTGGTCGAGAGGTACTCCGAGGCCCCCATGGACGGGGCCGGCGCGATGCCGGTGATCGAGCCGGTCAGGGCGATCAGCTTGGCGTTCTGCAGGGCGAAGGTCAGGCCGGCCAGGGCCCCGGTCAGCTCCACGAGGGCGTCGTTGAGGCCAAGCACCATCGAGCCGGTGTAGCGCAGCCTCTCTTCATCGAGCATCGCGAGCAGGGCCCTCTCGTGTTCTTCCTCCTCCCGCATGATGGCGTCGGCTTCCGGGATTACCTCCAGCAGTTGTCCATAGCCGCCCTGGATTTCCCCTTCGGCTCTCTCCATGAGCTTGACGCCGAAGGTGAAGCCGAAGAGGCGGCTGATCCAGAAGTACTTCGCGACCTGCCGGCGGTCCGGCGGGACCTCCTGCTGCGTGTAGGCCCGCCACTGCTCGTAGTGCCGCCGTTCGTCCTCGGCAATGCGCTCCAGGACCGCCCGATTTTCGGGGGACTTGATCGTCCGAGCCAGCTTGCGATAGATATGGTGCTCGGTGATTTCGCTCTTCTGAAACGCGAGCAACTTCTGTCGCACCTCCTCGCTGATATTCATGCTCCTGCTCCTTCAGAAAAATCGCATCGGGCGCTGCCTTCTACCGTGTCGTGGGCCTCCTGCCCGTGGTGCGAGGACGAAGCGGTCCCTCTGCCTCGATCCGGTGGACTGCGCCCGGCGCCGGGCGCAGGCTATCAGGCTTCACTGTCTTGCCGGAAGCTCGATGGAGACCAGGGCCAGCCGGCTCTCGTCGGCCCGCGGTCGAACGTCCACCTGGATTTCGCCCTGGGCGCCACTGAAGACCGTCTGGTCCGGATGGACGAACAGGATCGGCACCTTATTCTCCTGGGCCCGCGCCGAGAGGAACTCGCGGTTGCAGTCGCCTTTCATGCCGTAGGACGGATTCAGGATGAGCTCGGCCCCGTTCTGCGCGAGCCGCTGTGCGACCGCGGGTATCTGGCGGTCGTAGCAGATCATGATGCCGACCTTGTGTTCGCCAAGACGGAAGACGGGATACTCCGTGCCGCGCAGGTAGCCGGGCGGTTGTCGCCCGGGTTCTGGCCGTTGCGGTATCCCTGTGCGAAGTGGGTCTTGCGATATTTGCCGGCAATCGTCCCGTCGGGGCGGATGAGGACCGCCGTGTTGTGGGTCCTGGCGTCATCCGCTTCGAGAAATCCCAGAATGAGATGGACTTTCAGCTCCTTGGCCAACTCCTGAAAGT
>VGYL01000533.1 GCA_016872975.1 Planctomycetota bacterium | reverse complement strand
GATGGACCGGCAGTCCTCCTGACAGTCGGGACGCATGTTCTTTTCACGCCAAGCAGGATATAGGTCCCAAACGATCAGCACCTTGTCGCAATCCTCGGCCAACAGGCGTGATGCGGCCACGCCGCATTTATCGACCAACTCCTTCTTGTTGTGGAATGTTGCCGGCGACACGGTCGCTCCAGGCACGAGTTGCTCCACCAGATAGCATAGTACCTGAAGGTCCGCACCTTGAGGACCACTCTCGACGATGATTCCCACTTTCACTTCCCAGCCCTCCGTGACAGGCGGCTCATCGTGTAGAGTTGACCCGGCCCGAAATCCCGCGCCCATTCCACCTTTTGCTTGTCGTCGGCCGGGCGATAGAAGACAGGCTCACCACCATCCTCTCGCTCCACGAACACGATGCTCGACAGTGGCAAGAGATCGAGAAGATAGGGTGAATGCGTCGTGGCGATGATCTGGCTTCGACCTGACTGCACAACGTTCTGAATCTCCTCCACGATCAGGTGGATCGTCCGAGGGTCCAGACCGTTCTCCAACTCG
Source organism: Planctomycetota bacterium (assembly GCA_016872975.1). GTDB lineage: Bacteria > Planctomycetota > Phycisphaerae > Sedimentisphaerales > Anaerobacaceae > PLanc-01. The sequence continues at coordinate 4,700 of VGYL01000533.1, read as the reverse complement.
TCGATGAGAATCAAGGGCGGTGGGGAAGGATGCCGGAGCACCGCCAACAGAGCCAACACACGAAGCGTACCCGAAGACAGCAGCCAACCAGGGAGCTTGAAGTCGCTCGCGATCATCTGGAGATAGACGCTCCGCTCCAATTCCGAGGTCAACTGTGGTTGCACGTCGGCGGCGTAGGGCAGCACATACTGAAGCGTTTCCACAATGCCATTGAACGCGGACAGATCACGCTGGCGGATGTCCAATAAATACTGGCCAATGTTCGACCCGTCTTTGGCCAGATTGATTCGGCCAGCCGTCCGTTTCTGGGGCCGGGGCTGACCCATAGGTTGGGGCAACAGAGACAGGAACTGCCAATTGCGTACATATTCGTTAAAGGCCCGCACGTGCCGAAAGAGCGATTCGGCATCATTCAGCACACCAAAGGTCATTTCCTTCTCGCTATGAGTTTCCATGGTGGAGCCTTGGGCAAGTTCTCTGCGGTCTGCCCTGGTGCTGCCGATCTTGCCCTCCTCGTGTTCAACGAACAGGGTGTTCTCGCTGCCTCGTTCGTTGATCACACTCACGACCCTGAAGGGATCCTTACCTGTGTTGCCGGTCAGCCTGAAGGAGATCGGCTTGGAAGAGCGTGGCAGCCCGGTCGCACGCGAGCGCCGTGTCTGTGTGACGGCGATCTTATTGCGGATGTGCTCGATGCCATGCCAGGCCTGAAAAGCAGCATCCAGGTCCTGTGTCACGAACAAGAAGAACGTCTCCAGAGCTTCCATGAGACTGCTTTTGCCGCAACCATTATTGCCAATCAGGACTGTGAGCGGCGTGAGCCTGAGACCACCGCTGTTGCGGATGGCCTTGAAGTTGCCGATTCGGACGCTCCGAAGAATGGGTCTCTTCATTGGACCAGCCCCCTTTCCACCTCACGATAGGCGTTCTGTGCGGCAATCTTGGCAGGTTCGGGCACCAGCGGGAACGTGGTGAGAATGTAGGCGAATTCCTCTTCGGTCAAACCATAGAGATGGGCAACCAAGCCGTCCAACTCCGCCCGCAGGATAGCACGTTCATCCAGATCAATCGCACCGTCCTTATGACTCCTCAGCCCAGCTTCCTTCGCCAAATCGTCGAATTCCGGTGTCGTGCAGATCAGCCGCGCGGCCCGCTCGACAATTGGCCGGAACGGCGCGTCCTTCTCCGTCAGGCGGGGAACAGCGAGTTGGTAAAGGTAGAAGAAGTTGAGGTTGTTGGATACCCGCTGTCGGATAGCCCAATCGAGTACGAAGCTGTTGAGCAGTGCACAGAGAAATGTCTGCTCTGTTTCGGCGATCATGCGTTTGCCATTATCGTTAAGAACGAGGATCGTAGCGAGGTTGTCCACGTGGAAGGTGCGTGGGGACATCGAGGCAACAAGCGTACGTTCATTCGTGCTGGCGGACTGCCTTCGGTAGACAAGTCGATGTAGTTGATAGTCCATCAACTGCCCCTTGTCCGGAGTCTTTCCCAGTAACCGGAGCCGCCCCTTCTTCTCATCGATCCAGAATCGTGGCGTTGAGTATTGATGCTCAAACTGCCACATCATCTTCCCTTCAAAGATGGGAAGAGCACCATTGGTCTCTCCAGTCAGATAGAGATCACTGTCGTTTGTGGTGTGGAAGTCATTGCTAAAATGTGCGACCCACCTGTCCGCGATTTGCTCACCGAGGAGTGGGTACTTCAGCATCTTCTCCGCGATCCGGACATCAACCGCGTTCTTGAACTCCATCACAGAGAGCGAGCTAGGCGCAAGGCGGCGAACCATTTCAATCGAAATATCTATAGCGCCTTCTTGTGGGAAGCGTTCCAGTTCGGCCACATCATGCCGCATGAAGGCGGCGGGGAAACTGGACGTCGCCGACGCAGACGAGCGGTCCCGGCTCATTGAAGAAACGAGGCGGGACGCCTCGTCTACTTTCTCGAACGAGAGAATCACGAACTTGAAACTGCGGTGAACGCCCTCGAAGACCTCCTTCCGGTTTTCGATGCAAAAAAGGCCGGTGATGCGCGTCTGGTCGAACAGCATCTCGCGTAGCTGCTTGGCACCAAGATCAGTGTAGATTCCGCTGGGAATCACGAGGCCACAGTACCCACCCTTGCGCAGCAGATTGAAGCACTGCTCGGTGAAGAGCTTGTAAAGGTTGATGTCCGAGCCGGCTTTCTTGCCGTTCACAAGGCTGATTTGGTTCTTGTATTGCTCCGCAGAACGGAAGAGCGCACTCACGTGGGGGTAGCCACTCAGGTATTCGAGCCAAGCATTGCGGATGTCCGGGTCTTTGAGGAGTTTGGCCTGTTCCTTCTCGAAATCCTTGATGGTCATCTTCTTCTTCGTGACCAGATCGGAGAATTCATCAAAGAACTCCTTGGCATTGGGTTTGAAGATTTCCCACGGCGGATTGGTGATGATGGCGTCGAAACCGCGTCGTTCGCCATTGATGATCTCGTCGAAGTGGAAGCCCCAATGGAACGGCTTGAGGGCCTCGATATCCGGCAGTTTCATCGGCCGTTTGATCGGCTTGCCTTGAGCCTTCTTCTTCTCATCCCAAGTAGCCTGCTCATACTTGATGCCCAGGTGATTGAATTCATCCAGCAGGATTTCGTTGAGCGTGCCGACGGCTTGTCCCTCAAACTCGGCGATGCGATCCCGCAGGGCTTGCAGGTCTTCCATGTAATCCGTGGCGTCTCGGTAGGTGCGAATCAGGCGGTTTTTCTCTTCCAGGACCTGCCGGTAGCTCTTGCGAAAGAGATTGGCGGTGCGGTTCTCGAATTCCTTGTCGTCCACCTTCATCAGGCCGATAAGGCTGTTGCCCGCCATGATGTTGAATTCGATGTTGGGCAGGGCCTCCAAGTCATCCACGCGGTTGGCGGCGGCGACCAGGGCCAGGAACAGGCGCAGCTTCGCGATTTCGACCGCCTCTTCCATGATGTCCACGCCGAACAGGTTCTCGGTGATAATCGTCTTTTTGATGAAGTAGCTGACGCTGGGATGCTCCTTCTTGACGCGAGTGAGCCATTGCCTGAGGCCAGGATCGCTGAGGAATTCGATCCGGCCGATCACGGCGGCGTAGACGTTGATGAGCGTCTTCATGGCCGCAACGAGGAAGGCGGCGGAGCCGCAGGCCGGATCGAGCAAGCGCAGGTTCGGCAGCACCTCAAGCAGGAGCTTGCGGCAGATCGACGCATCCAGGTTGAGCAGCAACTCGCCCACGCTGTGGAATTGGCGCGGCGCCAAGATGCCGGGGATGCCCGCCGTGTTGACGCCATCGAGGATCAGCCGGTGAATGGTCCGCTCGCACAGGTACTCGGTGATCTCCGTGCGGGTGTAGTAGGCGCCGAACGCCTTCTGGTTGATGTACTTCTCGAAGATATAACCGAGGACATCGGGATTGATCTCGTTGTCTTCGCCGCCGGGCGTATCGTTGAGATTCCAAGAGTACCGCTCGAAGAGAGCGTAGAGGTTCTGGAAGGCCTTGTCCGGCACAGCGATGTCCGGCCAGCGCAGTTCGACGGGATGCGGCAGGAAGAGCCCGCCGTTGAGGTACTTGATCTGGCCCAGGAGTTCGTTGGCCCCCGGGGCACGTTTGTCCGGCGGTTTGGCGAAGCCCTCGAAGAACAAGACCTTCAGGAACTTCTCGTAGTACAGGTCGCGGCCCTTCCGGCGGGACTGGGCGAGCTTGTTTTGCAGGTACTGCCCATCCTCGTTGTCGAGAAAGAACTTGCGTTGCAGGAAGTAGATGAACATCAGGCGGTTGAGCAGGACCGAGGCGTACCAGCGCCGATCGCGCTCGTCGCCAATGCCCTGGATAAGCTCCAGAAAGGCCAGGTGCTGCTGCTCGAATTCGCCATAGAACTTCTTGGTGACGCGCTCGACATCCAGGGCCTCTTTCAGGCGGTCGGTGACACTCAGCAGGGGAATCTTGCCCTGTGCGTCGAAGTCGCCGAGGTCGAAGACCATCGCATTGAGCTTGCTCAGGAACAGGTCGCCGGGCTGTCCCTTGACGTAAATGTGATCGCGGGCGAACGCCTTGCCTTCCTGCCGCTTGACCCAATACCAGAGGCTTTGCGTGCGGGCCGCGTCCACAAAGACCAGGAGGTTCTCGTGATGGAGTTTGGAGACTTCCTTGTGTACCGCGGCGCGGGTCTTGGCATCGGGAATCTTCCCGTCCTGGGCAACAACCTCAAGAACGATGACACCGGCCAAGTGGGCAACCTGCACGGTCTGGAAGGTCTGGTCCTGGCAGGTGGTCGTGGCGGTTTGCCGGGAGGCAGGCTTCGACCATCCCAACTCCTCGACAAACAGGCGGGAGAAGTTGAAGTCGGCCAGGCATTGTCGCGCGTTGTTGAGGTTCAGGGGCATCCTTGTCACTCCGATTTCCTGTCCGCCAATCCCAGCGAGCAGATGATCCGGGGTTCCCGCGATTCAGCCTCCTCGCTTTTGACGGTGAGAGCGTCGGCATCCCGCAGGGCAATGACCTTCTGGGCGAGGTCTTCGTTGGAGACGTGCGCCCGGAGCAGACGGTTCAGGGCGTCCTTGGCCGCGTCCCGCAGAGGCTGGCGGTAAATTTCCTCGATGGCCCGGTGTAGCTCCTGCCTGTCGAAAACGGTGTTCCTGACCTCTTCGGCATACTGCTTCAAGCGCGTGTAGGTCCGGTAGCGCGCCCCGGATGGGCGGCCAA
>VGYL01000532.1 GCA_016872975.1 Planctomycetota bacterium | reverse complement strand
GGCTAACCCCGGAATCGCCCGTGGCGGCTTCGCCCAGCATGGTGAAGATCAGCTCCAGGTCGGTCATATGATCGCGGAGGTTCTCGCGGTCGAGGCCCTTGAGGTCCTTGTACTGCGTCGGTGTCAGGCCGAACGTGGCTTTGGAGATCTCCGCCGTCAGGATGGCGAAGTCCCTTTGTTCTTCGATCCCGCGCCGTTTCCACTCATCGGTCAACTCGTCGCGAATCGCGATGGAGCGCATGCGCTTTTCGATCCAGTCGGCCGGGTAACCCTTCTCCTGGTAGAGCTCCTTCATGCGCTGCTGGGCCAGCTCGGGGTTCTCGATCTCCTGGACGCGTTGGTACCCGACCTGGGCCAGCCACCGCTTGAAAGGCTCCGCCTTGGGGCTGGGGATGGACTGGATGATGCGAAACGCGCTCTCCGTGTTGACGCAATCCGTTCTGTAACTCTTTCCGTCAGCGGAGGTTATCTTCAGTTGTCGACAAAGTGTCGACAACTCGATACCGGACGATTCCTTCTCGCGCCGCTTCATCCGATACCAATAGTCGCGCGGATTCTCGCTGTCAGTCAGGGCGCCGATGATGTCCACCACGGAAAAGAACCACTGTTCCTCGTGCCAGATGCGGCGGATGCGTTTTGCGCCGAAAACGACGATTTTGCCTTGCGCGTCTGCAGGCAGTCCTGCGGTCATGCTTCTGCTCCTTTCCGAAGATGGGCCGGTGATAGTGTCGGCCGCAGCGACAGGCAAGGCCAAATCGACGCCCCCGGCCTGCTACGCATCTTTTGGTGTGCTCTCTGCCGATACCAGTGGATGTCTGCCCCGCAAGACGGCGAGAATATGCCCTGACGAAATGGCCCCGAGGATCAGCAAGCCTGTGGCCGGGAAGATGCCGAAGACTGCGTAGATCGCTACCACCAGGATCGTCCCAGGGGAATCGCGGTATAGCTCGTGACCGGTGAGGAACATATAGGAGTTGATAACGAAATTCGCCCAGGCGAGCCAGCCCCGGAGAATCCAATACCCGAGCAGGAATGCGACGGAGATGATCCACGCCCATCGACAGTCCGCATAGATCCCGGCCGACGCCACGACAAAGAGCGCCAGGGCAACACCATACAGGAGCCCCGCCAACGGAAGCCGTGACGGAAGATCATTGGCGCTACAAACACCAGCAATGCCAGGGCCCAGGCCGTCTGGATGGCGCGGTACAACGTCAATGCCCATTTCGCTGTCATATTCCGGTCCATTCGCATCCCAGTTCTCAGTAAGAAAACCGTGTGAATCGGTGTCGAAAGGGCGTCTTCGTCGCGGAAGAGCGCGGGCAGGATGCCCGCGACACGCAAGGGCGAGGGGTCCCCAACGCAGAATACCGCGTTGGGGAGCCCCGAGACGCCCTCGCCACGGCGACGGTCCGACCGCCTTCTTTCGGCTTCTTGCGTTTCTCTTGGCGAAGAAGGTCCGACGGACCGTCCTCTGTCCTCCGTCCTCCGGAAGTTGGCGCTCTTGGCGTCTTGGCGCGAGAACTGCTCTTGGTTGCGGCCACAGGCCGCGCTGGGTCCTCGGCGTCCTCTATGGTTAGAGATCCGTTCCCAGTCAGATTGTCGCGCTCCGCTCGTAAGAAACTGGCGGTTTGGGTGCCATGTCTACGGTTTTGCGTAGACATGCCTACGAGGCGTAGGCATGGCACCCTGGATACGACGGGTTTCTTTCTCCTATCCGCCGCGAAGCGGCTTCGCGACTCGCAATGACATGCGCCGCCGATGCCGAAGCAGGGGAGTGGCCGGTAGCCAGTAGACGGTGGTCGGTGTGGGAAGGAGCCGCTACGGCCTGCCGCCTCCGGCGTCGGCCTTCTGTCCTGGGTTTTGTGTCGTCTGTCCTCCGGGGGCGTGTCCGTCGGGTTGGGGTGGTCCCGGCGTGAGGAAATTTTTGGTATTGTTCGATTTGTGTGGAACATACGAATGGCGAGAAGCGTCTTCTTATAGGAGAGGGGCCCGCCATTGCGGGTTGGAGAGGCTGGGGACACAGCCGAGGGCGGCTGTGCCACATCGTGTCCTGCTCTTATTGTGCTATTTTTCACAACAAACAAGAGGTCATACTTTTTCCGTACAGGGAGAATTCCCAGTTACGCGCCGGACATAGCCCGGTTGGGCCTGCTCGGTCGTGAAGATTCGTGCGAAACAAACCCAATCTCCAGGGCGAGGAAATCGATGCTAACTGCGGCTCTCCACGATGGTTACGAGAATACGAGGCGGACACGGCCCGTGAAAAAACAAACCCAATCTGGTGGTCGGGCAGTTGTGCGGAGCGAAGCCAATCTGCCCCTGCCGCGGAGGTCATCGACGCCAGTTGCAGGCGGTGGTCCCGGTGCGTTGACTGAGGGCGGCTGACCTACCTCGTCCGCCGGGGGCGGGCGGCGACCTTCAGAGGGTGTGTGAAGAGCCGGTTCACCGAGGTATGGGCGTGAGGTCCCCAACGCATGATTCCGCGTTGGGGATCCCTTCCAGCCCATGGACCATCGGCAGGATGCCGATGCCACGAGACTCCAAGAGGTTGTGCGAAAAGGGTGGCATCGTCAAGGCCGGTAGGCCTTGGCGATGGTCCGACGCACGGGAATCCGCCATCGCCAAGCTCCGAGGACTCCGCTTGACGATGCCACCCAGAGAAGGCTGGCTTCTCACACACCTTCTGAGGGCAGGATGCCCGTGCCCCTTCTCACACACCCTCTCTCCGCGAGAAAATGGCGTTGGGGGCCCCGGACCTGCCGGTTTCGGGCGGTTCGGAGGTTGCTCTCCGGCCTTGTCGCCGCGGCCGCGGCGGCGCGGAATCCGCCCGGGGAGGCCGGCAGCCGCCTTTTTTTGCCCGGCCGGGGGAAAAGGCTTGCCAAGGCTCGTAGTCGTCCGATAGACTGAACGGTTCCAGATTGTTCGTTGGAAGTGCTTCAGTAGGATCAAACAAAAAGGGCATGTAGACAGTATGCTAACGAAAGAGGATAAAGGAAGTATTATCGGGGATTTCGAGGTGCATGAGGGAGATACCGGGTCGCCGGAGGTGCAGATCGCCTTGCTGACGCGGCGGGTCAACGATCTGACGGAACACCTCAAGGCGCATCCCAAGGATCATTCCTCCCGACGCGGCCTGCTCAAGATGGTGGGCACCCGGTCGGCCTTGCTGCGATACGTCCGCAACAGAGACCCCAAGCGGTACCAAACCATCATTGCACGTCTGGGGCTGCGCAAGTAGGCCGGGCGCTCCGGCAGCAGATAGAACATGGAAGATGGATGGCAGAGGACTGAAGACAGAGGACAGACCCCGGCGCTGTCCTGTGTCCTCCGTCCTCCGGCATCGGTTTTCCACGTTCCGTCGTCTGCCCCGAGGTCCGCGATAGTGTGATTAGAGTTTGAATCAGTGAAGGAACGTGGAAAATGGCAGATGCACGTAGTGTTTCGAGAGAGATCGGGGGCCGGACGCTGACCCTGGAGACCGGTCGGATTGCCCGGCAGGCGGATGGGGCGGTGCTGGTGCGGTACGGGGATACGATCGTTTTGGTCGCCGCCGTGACGGCCCCGCCGCGACCGACGCAGGATGTGAGTTTTTTCCCCCTGAGCGTCGATTACCGCGAAAAGCAGAGCGCCGCGGGCAAGTTTCCCGGCGGCTTCATCAAACGGGAGGGAAGACCCTCCACCAAGGAGACTCTCACCGCGCGGAACATCGACCGGCCCATTCGGCCCTTGTTCCCGGACGGGTATTTCAACGAAGTGCAGATCATGGCGAATGTGTTGAGCGCCGATCGCGAGAATGACCCGGATATCCCGGCCATCATCGGCGCCAGCGCCGCGCTGTCGATCAGCAAGATTCCGTTCCTGGGTCCACTGGGGGCCTGCCGGATCGGGCGGGTCGACGGCGAGTTCGTCGTCAATCCGACGCACCGCCAGCTTGAGGCCAGCGACCTGAATATGTTGGTCGGGGGCACGAAAGAAGCCATCAACATGATCGAGGTCGGCGCCAAGGAGTTGCCGGAGAACGTGATCGCCGCGGGGATCCAGAAGGCACACGAGGTCATCAAGGAAGTCGTGGCGATGATCGAGGAGCTCCAGGCCCAGGCGCCGGTGGAGAAAGAAAGTCCGATCGTGGCGATGGACAGGGATCTTTACGAGAAGGTCAAAGGAGAGATTTACGACCAGTTGGCCGCGTTGAAGATGATCGTCGGCAAGCAGGAGCGGAACACCGCGGTCAATACGTTGTTCGACGAGGTCCGCGCGCGGTACACCGGGGCGGCCGAAGGCGGCGCCCCGGCGGCTGTGCCCCCGGTGGACGCGGTCATGCTCAACCGCGTGCTCGACAGGATCGAGGAGGAAGCCGTTCGCAAGATGATCCTGGGCGGGCGGCGGCCGGATGGGCGCAGCGATGCCGATGTCCGTCCGATCTCCTGCGACGTGAGTCTGCTTCCCCGGACGCACGGCTCGGCCCTGTTTACACGGGGCGAAACGCAGGCGCTGGTCAGCGTGACGCTGGGCACCATCCGGGACGCCCAGATCATCGACGGGCTGCTGGAAGAGTACGCGCAGAGCTTCACGTACCACTACAACTTCCCGCCGTTCGCGGTGGGGGAGGTCAAGCCGATTCGCGGGCCGGGCCGACGGGAGATCGGTCATGGCGCCCTGGCGGAGCGGGCCCTGGAGAACGTCCGACCGGCGGAAGAGGAGTTCGCCTACACCATCCGCCTCGTCTCGGATATCACGGAATCGAACGGGTCCAGCTCGATGGCGTCCGTCTGCGGCGGCTCGTTGGCCCTCATGGATGCCGGCGTCCCGATTCGCGGGGCGGTGGCGGGCATTTCCATCGGCTGGGTCAGCGACGACAGCGGGCGCTACAAGCTGCTGACCGATATCATCGGCGAGGAAGACCACTTCGGCGATATGGACTTCAAGATCGCGGGCACCCAGGAGGGCATCACCGCCATCCAGCTCGACATCAAGGCGATGGGGCTGCCGCATCAGATCATGGTCGAGGCCCTCGAGCGGGCGCGGACGGCCCGGCTGGATATCCTCAAGGTCATGAATGAGGCGATCGCGGCGCCGCGACCGGAGCTCAGCAAGTACGCCCCGAAACTGATCACCATCGAGATCGATCCCGAGTATATCGGCAAGGTCATCGGTCCGGCGGGCAAGATGATCAAGAGCCTCCAGGAGCAGACCGATACGACCATCGAGATCGAAGAGGACGGCACCATCTACATCAGTTGC
>VGYL01000531.1 GCA_016872975.1 Planctomycetota bacterium | reverse complement strand
GGTTCTCTGACATGTCGAGAGCATGGCTTCGTGCGGACCCGGCGGTCGCGTTCGTGCGGAAGATCTTCGGGAGGCCCTTACGTGCCCGGAAAGAAGCGCACGGAGGGACCGGGCACAGGCGGAGGAGGACCGGTCCGGAAGGCGAAGCCGTAACCGAGACCGTCCGACGCTGCCACTGGTGCCCGGCTCTTCAAGAGTATTCCGGGCACGCAGGGCCTCCCTGGGCTCTTACGGTCGAGGTAGACCGACGGGTACGTTGCGAAGGGGACTTTCGGTGGGAGAAAGGACGATGAGCCACTCCCCTGAACCGCCTCTTCTCTTCTTGCCATTGTTTTAGGGATCGTAGATCAGGAAGGACGCTGGAACCGGATGAGCCGGATTTCCTTGCTCCAGCCGATACGAAAGGGTATATACATACTCGACGGCATTACGGATTCAAACGTTTCTCCAATACGAGCATGACAGAACGGCGCGGACATTATTGCAGGATCTGTGGCGGCCGAAGGGCCAACGAGGCGTTCTCCGGCAAGGGCCACCGAATGCATATCTGCAAGCGGTGTGCCCGGATGCCGAAGGAGCAGCGGGAAGGAATCGAGTGCCGGGATGAGATCTTCAACTACATGCGCCAGTCACATATCTCGGACAAGAACGTGTCACGTCTGAGAGAATTGGCCGCCTCGCCCCAGGAGAAGGTTGCGGAACTGGCGGGAATCGTCCTGGAAGTCGCTGCGATTACGCCATACAAGAAGAGGAGGATAAGAGAGCTTGCCGGAAGGAACCGGGACCTTCTTCACAAGCTGGACGCGACAGGTCTGATCCTGGCACATGGGTCGTAGAGGACTGCGGACCATGTTGCCGAGGCAATGCCAACCGCAGTTCCCGACACCGATTAGCACCCATGATAGCCAATCGCCGCTACAAATCACGGTTCACCAACCGAGACGGTGAAGAGTGGGAATTCGAATACGATTCCCTGAAGAAGGAAGGAGTCCTGCGTGGTTCGGATGTCGACTGTCAGGACTACCGTGTGATGGAAGGCCGAGTCCCGGGATTGATTCTGAACGAAGAAGAAATACAGTGGCTGCGAAAGGCATGGGCCGAGGCAACCATAACGGAGTAACCCGCGAGCGATGCCGGGGCAGATCGTGCGTCGCCAATCTCGACACGTCCGCAAGGTCGGCGGCGCGAAACCCAGGGAGGCCAACCTCCGCGAATGGACCAAAAGACCAGGAGAGCACAGCATGAGATGGCGTTACCGAGACTGGCCCGAAAGGCCCCCGCGACCCAAGGTCGCCAAACTGCCGGCCGAGACTCTGCGACAACTGCACGCACGGGTGACGAAGTTCGTCCAGAAGTCGGTCATCCTCAGCGAACTGTTGGGCGAAGTCCAACTTGCCCGAGGGCGTCTTTATCTGTGGCACCAGGACGATGATCTGATGGCGCGGATCACACCGCTGGGCCCTCGGTTGCTGCTACTGGAGTCGCCGCGCGGAAACTCCTGGACGGAGCACAAGCGTGGTTCGCTCGGGACGGTGCTCCGAGTCTTGGAGCGAGACACCCGCGGGACCTTTCATGGGCTCGGATCGCTGGTCGCCAAACCGCGCCAAGGCGAACCATCGGCGCAAGTCATTCTGCACCGAGACCTCAAGATCCCCGTTCGCGTCCTGGCCGAGCCCCGCTACTGGTACTCGATGCATCGCCGGCCGGCGATCGTCGAAGTCAACGACACGAAGGACCGCGTACTCGTCCGCTTCGTCGCCTCTGGAATCTCCGGCTCGTTCCACGGGACGTGCCTCTATGCCCTCCGGGACGGCGAATGGGGCTGTTATACGATCAAGCCCAGTGCTTCGCAGACCATCGCGTCCGCGGAGCAGTGGCTGGACAAGCGCAAGTGGGAGGATTGGGGCTGATGTCTGCCGGCGGGATTCCGCCTTGCAGCTTCGTCGCCACGGCCCTACAATCGCCCGGGGACTCCGGGTAGATGAGTCCGGCCGGATGCAGAACGAGCTCCGGGCGCAACAGGGGCAAGGTTGGGTGACATGGAAAGAGGCGCCATGGGCGAATACGTGCGTGGGGTCATAATGGCGGTGGTGGTCGGGTGGTGCGTGGGGAACGCCGGTGCGGCGACGACCGTCTTTCCCGGCGCCATGTGGCAGGAGGCGACTCCCGAATCCCAGGGCGTCGATTCGGCCAGGCTGAAGGAGGCCATCGCGTATCTCGACGCGCACGCCGGACCGGACGGCGCCAGGGAACTGGTCATCGTCCGCCACGGCCGCTTGATCTGGGCCGGGCCCGACGCCGATGCCTACCACACGGTCTTCTCGTGCACCAAGACCTTCACCAGCACGGTCCTCGGCCTGCTGGTCGCGGACGGCCGATGCACCCTCGACGCGCCGGCGGTGGCCTTCGAGCCCAATCTGGCCGATGAGTATCCGCTTTACGCCAAAATCAAGCTCCGCCATCTGGCGGCGATGTGCGGGGGCTACCGCGGGGAAGTCAAGGATGTCCGCAAGGAGGACCAGCCCTGGGGCGACGTGATGGCCTACCTGAATCCTCGCACGCTGGCCTTCGAGGCCGGGACGGCCGTCCAGTACAACGACCACGATGTCTTCCTGCTGGGCAAGATCCTGACGCTGCTGGTCCGCGAGCCGCTCCAGGAGGTGTTTCAGCGGCGGATCGCCGGGCCGATCGGCATCACCAAATGGCAGTGGGGCGTATCCGGCACGGTGGAGGGCCTCGCCCTGAACAACCCGCCGGGCAATCCCGGAGGAATCGGCGCCGGCGGCGTCAAGATCACGCCGCGCGAGATGGCCCGCTTCGGCCTGCTGATGCTCCACCGCGGCAACTGGGACGGCCGGCAGTTGCTCCCCGCGGCCTTCGTGGACGAGGCGACCTCGAACCGGGTCCCCCTGGACATCGGCTTCCGCAACCGCGATTTCCGCGGGCGCTATGGGTACTACTGGTGGGTCAACGGCGTGATGACCAACGGTCAACGGCCGTGGCTTGCGGCCCCGCCCAAGACCTACATGTCGCACGGCAATGGCGGCAACTTCTGCTGCATCGTGCCCGAATGGGATCTCGTGCTGGTGCGGATGGGACGCCCGTCCGTCAGCGACCGCCTCTGGGACGCGTTCTTCGCCAGACTGGCGCCCGCCATCTCCGACGGCACCGCCCCGCCCGCTTCGTCGTCCGACTCCACCTCGGTTCCCCGCGCCGCCGATCGCTGCACCTTGGCGATGCCAACGGCTCTCTGATCGAAGCGTATCACCCGGTTTGGCCCAAGAACAGGTCTTGGTTGCGGCCAAGGCCGCGCTGGGCTGCTCGGAGTGCCGCGGTCCGGGCGCTACGGCAGTTGCAGGCCGATGATGGTCAGGTCGTCGAGCTCGGCCGGCTTGATTTCCCGATGGGCGGCCATTTCGGTCAGGCGGTCGACGATCTCGGTGATCGAGGCATCCGTCAGGGCGAGGAACTCCTCGGTGTACCGGAAGCCCTCCTTGTCATGCAGACGGCCGATCAGGGACTCGGCCCCGTCGGAGTACAGCAGCAATCGGTCGCCCGGTTGCAGTTGGACGAATTCCTGGGTGAATTCCGCGTTCTCGAAGATGCCCAGGAGCGAGCCCCGCGCCTCCAACTGCCGGGGCGGCTCGCCCTGGCGCAGGAGGATAGGGTAGGGGTGGCCGGCCCGGGCCAGGGTCAGTTGCCGGGTCTTGACGTTCAGCAGGCAATAGCAGCAGGTGACGAACTGGTGTCCCGAGAGCTTCTGGCCGGTCATACGCTGGTTGAGGTTCTTGACCACCTCCGCGGGCGTGAAGATCCGATAGCTGTTGCCGGTCGTCTGTCTCATCTGGAGGGCTTGCTTGACGAAGATGGTCAGCAGGGCGGCCGGGACCGAATGGCCCACGGCGTCCGCTACGTAGAACCCGATGTGCTGCTCGTCGATACGGGCGATGTCGTAGATGTCGCCCGACACCCACTCGGCCGGCTGGAACGTGGCGGCCCACCGCACCTCGGCGCTGTTGGGCAGTTGCGCGGGCAGGAAATCGCGTTGCACCAGCCCGGCCAGACGCAGTTGCTCTTTGAGGCCGTCCACGAAGGCGCCCTCGGGCTGGGGCTGATCGGCCGGGTGGCTCTGCCGGAGCCTCTCAGTCAGGCTCACCGGGGCGGGGGCCTTGGCCGCGATGCCGGAGTTCTCGTTCTTACGGTCGGACAGATTGATGCAGATGCGGGCCCACAGGTCGTCCGGGGAGATGGACCCCACCGTGTTGGACATGGAGAAACTGCCCTCCGACGAGATCAGGGAGAAACTCCGGACCGGCCGGCGGATGCGCTGGGTAAGCAGAAGGATGGACAGATTGTCCCGTTCCAGGGATTCGATGATGCGGCCCAGCCGCTGGTCCTGGGCGATGTCCAGTCCCTCGGCATCCACGAGCACGGTCCCGACCAGATCGGGCCGGGTGCGGATCTGATCGTACCGATCGAGCGGCAGCAGGCAGGAGGACACCTTCTTGTGGCGGAATAATCTGCGGATCTCGGCCGGCATCTCCGGCTTATCGGACAGATAGACGACATCGGTGAAGGCGGTCAACCCACCGGCATCCTGTGCAGATCGCGTTTTTCCCATGTCGGCAGCCTCTTCTTGCGTCTGGGCCTGGTGTGCACCGCACCTCCGTGCAGGTGGTACCAGCACCTCTACTTTCGTCCCAAACGAGAGGCTACTTTGGGGATTTTCGCGCCGGGAGCTGCGGTCGTGAACGAACACGGACCACCACGGGCGAGCACGGACCGCCAAAGACGGCAAAGGGGATCGGAGCGTCGCGACAGGACCACAGTCCGTGAGAGTCTGGGTGGGTCCGTGTTTGTCCGTGCTCTGTCGCGCACCGGAGAGATCAGCCGGCGAAGATGGCCGAGCCGATGCGCAGGATGGTGGCCCCTTCTTCGATCGCGATCTCGTAGTCCGAGCTCATGCCCATGCTCAACTCGGTGAACTGGTTGCCGACGATCTTTTCGCCGCGCATTTCGTAGAACAGCTCGCGGGCGCGGGCGAAACAGGCCCGGATGACATCCGTATTGCGGGTCAGGGGGGCCATCGTCATCAGGCCGATCAGCTTCAGGTGCGGCAGGGTCTCGATCTGTTCCGCCAGGTGGGTGGCGGCCCCGATCGGCACGCCGTACTTCTGGGGCTCGTTCGAGGTGTTCACCTGCAACAACGCGCGGGGCGCCAGGTTCATCCGGGCGGCGGAGCTGTTGATCTCC
>VGYL01000530.1 GCA_016872975.1 Planctomycetota bacterium | reverse complement strand
CTCGTGCGGCCCTTGATCTTCACGGGACGAACCATCGGCGGCGTGTGGAAGACCACCGAAGAGGTGGGCAACGCCCTGACCTGGGGACTCTTTGACAATCTCACCGGGTCGATCGGTCTGTTCCTGGGGGACGTGATCGAGCTCATCAAACAGGCCGGGCAGGCGGTGACGAACGTGGCGCGGGCGCCCTTCCATCTGGCCAGCAGGAACAAGAAGCCGGAGGGGACCGACCGGGCGCTGGACTGGGTCCTGCTCGTACCCCTGGAGCTGGCCAGCAATGCCGTGCAGATGAAAGGCTTCTCCAACATGGACGACTACAATCGGGCGTTTGCCGACAAGGGTGTGATCGGCTCCGTGCTCGAGTTTGCCGGCTCGACGTACATTGTGTACCGGGCCGTGGACGAACTCCGGGATCGACGGCGGGAAAGCAGGTCCAACCAGAACCAGAGCCCGAACTCGAATCAGCAACCGGGCGGACAGACGCCGACCACGCCGGAGCCGCCGGTTGTCGAGCCGCCTGTGATTACGGATTACTACCTTATCCTCTCCAGCGAGGGAGAGATCACCGGCTGGAATTTCTCCGAGGCCTGGTGGAATCAGGGCTGGTAGTGTCACTCCACGCCTTGTGGCTGCAGGGGCATTCTGGCGTCATGAGGGTCCGGGCCGGAATCTCCGTGCTTGGCCAATGGCTGGGGTTCCGCGACCCTGCGGTACCCCAGGGCCTTGATGACCTCCAGCACCTCGGTCCACGTGGGGAAGGGCCGGGCGTTGGCCCGCTTGTATTCGTCGATGGCCATGATGAATTCGAATTGCTCGTCGGACATCTGTCCCTCTTCGGCCGCCTTGCGCTCGTCGCTGCGGCGGCGTCCCGGACCTCGCATCCGGTCGAGGCCCAGACGCCGGTCCACCACGTTCTGCCGACGATCGGTCCCGCTGCGGCGATCCACGAAATTCGGATCGTAGGGATTGCCGCCGAGATCGTGTTGCCGCCGATCGCTGAGATTGGCGCGACGGTCTTCTCCACTGCGGCGCTCGACATTGGAGTTTTCGTCAGTCTCTGCCATGATACTGCTACCTTCGTGTTGCTGGGTGTAGGTCCTGCGGCCGGGACCGGAATTCTGCCGACCCGAGGCTCCGCGCTGCGCGGAAGGGGGCCGGCCTAAAACTCGTCGTCATCCAACAGGTCGCCGCCGAACTCGAGATCCTCTTCATCATCCATCGCGTAGTCGCACAGATCGTCGTAGGCGTCCTGCGATTCGATGACGACATGGGCCTCATCGAGGAAGTCCTCCGGCACCAGGATCGCCACGGCCTTGCCGTCCGTTCCGCTGTCCAATTGCTCGCGGATCACGGCGGGAATGTCGTTGAGCCGCAGCAGGGTTTCATACTCCCGCGCCTGCTCCAGGTCGTCTACGAAGGCGACCACGACGTATTCCTTCAGTCTTGTGTTTCCCTTGTTTCCTTTTCTTGGATGCTTGTTCATATCGGTCTCCGCAATGGACGGCAGCCTTTGCTACCCTGCAGGCCGCACCTGTTTTGCCGTGCCGGCGTCTTCCACCCGGCCTCCACCTGGTTTCGTATCCTGGGGGCCAGGCCGGGCGATTCCCCTCGGACCACGCCGGTCCGGCTCCTGTTCCTCCGTGCCTATCGGCGTCCGGAACACCCCGATTTAGTGTTCGGCCTTTTTTTTCCAGGAGTACCCCCGGGACCCGGGATTCCTCCTTCGCCCCGTATGCCGGATCTCCCTTCCGCCGGACTCCCGTGGCGGCCGGAAACCGCCCGTTCGGCCTGGAAGGGCCGCCGCTGTCACACCGGTGAGCCGCGTGTCATCTGGGACGTCCCCTCCTGTCCCGGTTCCGCCAGGGGCCCTGCAAGGCAGGATCTCCTGCAACAAGAGCCCATAAAAACGCGGATACCAGTACCTCGATTTGATCTTTCCGGCGAAATTTTCTGTACTTGCCGCGAAAGAAAACCCGATAAACAGGATAGGACCGCCGTTTGGCCCGCAGGGGATTTTTTTTATGGGAGAATCAAGATTGGTCCGACGACTGCCGATAGCTTCCTAAGCGGAATCGCTTATAGGCATGGCGGCCTGGTCCGGTTCGTCCGAGGACGGGCTGCAATGCGACTCTGCATGCAGAGGCCTGTGAAAGCTCATAAGAGTGAGGACCTATGGGACCCAATGACGAGGGGGCGCATGTACGCGTTTTCATGCTGGGCTGGGAGTTTCCGCCGTTCATCAGCGGCGGGTTGGGGACCGCTTGCTACGGCCTGACCAGGGCTCTGGACCAGCTCGGGGTCGCGGTGACGTTCGTTCTGCCCCGGATGGTGGACGGCCGCTGCGCCACGCACGTCAAGCTCCTGACCCCCGAGGCACGCCCGCGGGGAGCCGGTCGCTGGACCCGCGCGGAGGAGCTGCAGAATGTCACCTTCCGGTCGATCATGTCCCCCTTGCAGCCCTACGCGACCCCCCAGGCCTACGAGGACCGGATCGACGAGCTCATCCGCCGGCGCCGGGAGGGCGGCGAAACGACCGGCGGTGACAAGGAACCGGCCGGTGGCGGTGTCGATTACGCCGGCGACCTCTACCGGGAGGTGCATCGTTATGCGTCCCAGGCCATGGAGTTGGCCCGCAACGAAGACTTCGACGTGATCCACGCCCATGACTGGATGACCTACCCGGCCGCCATCGGCGTGGCCGAGATCAGCGGCAAACCTCTCGTGGTCCACATCCACTCCACGGAATTCGACCGCAGCGGCGAGCACGTCAACCAGCTCGTCTACGACATCGAGCGCCAGGGTCTGCAACGGGCCGACAAGGTCATCGCGGTCAGCCAGTTCACCCGCGGGATCGTGATCAGCCGCTATGGCGTTCCGGGCGACAAGGTCGAGGTCGTCTACAACGGCGTGGAACGCAACGGCGGCTGGTCGGTGGCCCCGGTCAGCATCCGCCGGGAAGAGAAGATCGTCCTGTTTCTCGGACGCATCACGATGCAGAAGGGGCCCGAGTACTTCCTGCACGCCGCCCGCAAGGTGCTGGACGTGATGGGCAACGTCAAATTCGTCATGGCCGGCTCGGGCGACCTGATGCACCGCTCCATCGAGCTGGCGGCCCAGTTGGGTATCGGGCAGAACGTCCTGTTCACCGGCTTTCTGCGGGGCGGCGATGTCCGGCGCATCTATAAGATGGCGGACCTCTACGTCATGCCCTCGGTCTCGGAGCCGTTCGGCATCGCGCCGCTGGAGGCCTTGGACAACGACGTGCCCATCATCATCAGCAAGCAGAGCGGCGTCTCCGAGGTCTTGCGCCACGCCTTGAAGGTGGACTTCTGGGACATCAACGAGATGGCCAACAAGATGGTCGCGGTGCTGAAATACCCGCCCCTGCAGATGACCCTGCGCAGTCACGGAAACTTCGAGGTGCGCAAGCTGCGATGGAAAGATGCCGCCCGGCACTGCCTCGAGATCTACCAGGACATGCTCGTGGCGGTGGGCTGTTGACGGCCCGGACGCGAAGAGCCGGAGAATGTGGGAAGATGGGAATACTGGAATAATGGAATGATGGGAATCGGGGTGTCCCACGCCGCCCAGTATTCCAAGGTTCCAGTGTTGCTTGATGGATCGGTGGGATTTCGAAAGGATTGGGTGTTGTCATGCCTTCCGTGTGCTTCTACTTCCAGGTTCACCAGCCGATGCGGCTGCGCCATTACACGGTCTTCGACAATGACGACCGCTACTTCGACGAGGGCAGGAACGCCGCGATCTGCAGGAAGGTGGCGAACAAGTGCTATCTGCCCGCCAACCGCCTGTTGCTCAAGCTGATTCAGCAGCACAAGGGGCGATTCCGGATCGCCTACAGCCTGACCGGCGTTCTTCTGGAGCAACTGGAGCGCTACTGCCCGGAAGTCCTGAGCACGTTCCACGCCCTGGCCCAGACGGGATGCGTGGAGTTCCTGGCCGAGACGTACTACCACAGCCTCAGCTTCCTCTACTCCCGCCAGGAATTCATCGAGCAGGTGCGCAAGCACGC
The DNA here is from genome assembly GCA_016872975.1 of Planctomycetota bacterium. GTDB lineage: Bacteria > Planctomycetota > Phycisphaerae > Sedimentisphaerales > Anaerobacaceae > PLanc-01. The sequence continues at coordinate 1,224 of VGYL01000530.1, read as the reverse complement.
GGAGACCATCAAGGGCCTGTTCGGCCGGACCCCCGTCGTCTTCCGCAACACCGAGCTGATCTACAACAACGACCTCGGCCTGCTCATCGAGGCCCTGGGCTGCTTCGACGCGATCCTCACGGAAGGCGCCGACCACATCCTGGGGTACCGCAGCCCGAACTTCGTCTACCGCCCGCGCGGCTGCCGCCGGCTCAAGCTGCTGCTGAAGAACTACTCCATGAGCGACGACATCGCTTTTCGATTTTCCAACCGCCACTGGGCCGAATGGCCCCTGACGGCCGAGAAGTTCGCCCACTGGCTCAGCGCCGTCAACGGCTGCGGTCACGTTGTGAACCTGTTCATGGACTACGAAACCCTGGGCGAGCACCAGTGGGAAGATACCGGAATCTTCCACTTCATGCGGCACCTGCCGGACGAGATCTTCAAGCACCCGGACAACAACTTCAAGACGCCCAGCGAAGTGGTGGCCGCCTACGACGCGATGGACGCGGTCGACGTCCCGCACGTGATCAGTTGGGCCGACACCGAGCGCGACCTGTCCGCCTGGCTCGGCAATCCCATGCAGTCCAACGCGATCCACGAGCTCTATCGCCTGGAAAAGAAGGTCAAAAGGACCAACGATCCGCGGATCCTCGCCGACTGGCGCAAGCTGCAGGTGTCCGATCACTTCTACTACATGTGCACGAAGTACTTCGCCGACGGCGACGTCCACAAGTACTTCAACCCGTACGACTCCCCTTATGACTCGTACATCAACTTCATGAACGTGCTCGACCATCTGCAACGGCGCTGCGCGGCCGTGGAAATCGCGCCCGTGCTGAGCGGCGTGGCCCCGCGCAGCCAAGAGACGCGCGTGCCCGTGGCGGTCTGAGCGGGCGGGTCAAGGCCGCCCGCGAATCCGGCCGAGCGCCCGATACGAACGGACGACGCATAGTCCGCCATCGCCGGCTGCCTCGCCCAAGCCCGGAGCGTCGCCGAGCTTCTGCGGATCCATCGCCCGATCGCGACAACCTGACCTCCGCCACCCCCGCCGCAGGCCGTCCGACACCACCTCCGCGACTGGAAACAGGGTGCGTCCCCAGTATCCCCTGCCCCTCGATTCTCCCCCGCCCGCCGGGGAAATAGGCAAGAGCCGCAAGATGGGGGCCGCCACCCAAAGATGCTCACCCCCGGCCATAGATGCTCACCTTTTCCCAAAGATGCGCACGTTTATCCAAAGATGCG
>VGYL01000529.1 GCA_016872975.1 Planctomycetota bacterium | reverse complement strand
TACTTGTGCAGTTGGGGCTCTCTCTCAAGCGTCACAGGGGCGTCCAGTGGTTGCTCGGGACTCATACGCCTGTGAACTCCAATCCTGTATTTCTCACCCTTCGGCCGTATCCCGCGCGAGATACGAAATTCGCACGATGTCTAACACTTGCAAACACCCACGGTTATGATTACATAGTAGCAGACGGGCCGTTGTTTGTCAAGGCTATCGCAGAAACAGGTTCGTTCGGAGTTCCGCCTTGAGGCGGGTCAAACAGTCCGGTCGTCCTTTTCTTCTGCGTTTACAGAATATGGGGCCGGCGGCGCCGCAAGACCCTTGGACCCGCCTGAAGGCGGAACTCCGAACGGAAGAGTAACATGCTTGGTGATTTGTTCTATAACCTGGGCCGCAAGATGGGCCCGAAGATCCGCAAGGCCCAGTGGATGTGGACCTCGTTCACGGGCACGGAGGCCGAGGCGATCCGCCTGGAGCACGGCGTCGGCCAGGATCTGGCCGAGGAGGCCCGCAAACAGCTTCCGCTCGATCCCGACCCGCGGACCCGGCAGGCCCTGAGCGAGGTGGGCCGGCAACTGGCGGCCTGCGTGGCGAACCGGCAGCGGTCCTTTCACTTCGACGCCTTCACGACCGGCGAGCCGAACGCCTTTGCCCTGCCCGGCGGCTTCATCTTCGTCAGCCGCTCGATCCTCGAGCTGTGCCGGTGGGATAAGAACGAGATGGCGTTCATCCTCGGTCACGAGATGGGCCACGTCATCCGGGGCCACGCCATCGAGCGGATCGTCACCAATACCGCGGTGACCGCCGCCTCCCGGGCCGCTCCGATCCAGGGCGCTTTGGGCGGTTGGCTCAAGACCGTGGGCGTTCAATACCTCCAGACCGCCTACTCCCGGGACCACGAGCTGGAGGCGGACCGGCTGGGCGTCCGCCTGGTCCTGGCCGCGGGCTTTGCGCCCGACGGCGCGATCCGCCTGCTGTCCCGGCTGGCCGACCTGAAACGCTCCGCCGAGCCCTCGACCCTCGGCGAGTACTTCTCCACCCACCCCACCTCCGAAATCCGCATCCAGAGCCTCCGCCGATTCCTCGCCGCTTTGCCTCAAGCGTAGGCGGGACTTGTCCGGGCTACTTGCTCAGGCGAATATCGTCGAGGTAGATCCGGCCGGCGCCACCGGCGGCGGGGGCTTGGCAGTTGCCGACACCGAGGCACAGCTTCTTGACGCGGGCGAGACTCACGCCGGTGAAGCTGCTCAGCGGGATCTTCCACTCGGTCCAGACATTCGCGTTCACGGCCGCCGGATCGGGATGGACGGCGACGGCGTTCTTGCCGGTGCTGTCCCGGAGGGCCATGTACAGCGCGCCGGCCCCGTTGTTTGCCTGGCCGCGCAAGAACACGGTCAACGTGTCCACCCCGCTGATGGTCCAATCCTGGGTGGGGGCAAACGTAAGCTCCGCCTCGCTGTAGAAGGGGGCCTTGGTGTTGTCGTAGTCCATCGGCATCGACTGCTTGCCGCCGTGGACGATCGTTCGCTCGGCAAAGGGGGCCTGGACGTTGCCGACGGTGGAACCCGTGCCGTTCGTCCAGCCATCGGTCCAGGTCTCATAGATGCGGTGGCCCTCGTCATCGGTATAGCTCTCGAAATCATCGACGGGCAGGAACGTGGTGAAACTCCAGACCGGGCCGGTCTGCACCGTGCCGTCGAGCAGGACCTCGTCCACGCGCCAGTAGTAGGTCGTGGCGCCGAGAAGCCCTTCGGGCGCAAAGGTGGTCTCCGTCAACTCGCCCTTGTCGGCTGCGGCCGTCCCCTGACGGACCGCATCGGCACTGTCGCTGGAATACAGGCGATGCTTGAGGGCGCCACGGCCCGGCAGCCACGTGAGCGTCACGGCCGGGGAGACGGACCCCGCGCCGTCGGCGGGACTCGGTTGATAGGCGGTCAGGGCCTGCGAAACGAAGCTCCACACATCGCCTTGATGGATCGTGACCATGTCGGCCTCGATCTCGTCCACCCGCCAGTAGTAGGTGACTCCCGGCTGCAAACCGGGCGCGTACCAGTGCATGGTCAGGGGCAGGCGCGACCCGATGAGATCGGCTTCGGTCAGATCCGCCCTGGTGCCCAGGTAGACGTTGTGCAGGACCGCCGTGGCGCCGGGCATCCATTGCAGCAGCGGCGAGTTGATGCCGGCGGCCCCGTCCGCCGGCGCGGGAAACCGGGCCTTCTCGATCTGGAGCACGGCGAAGGCGTGGTAGACCTGCGTGCCGCTCCAATTGCGCAGGCCGACCCCGCCGGACGTGAAGGCGGTATCCTCGATCTTGACACCGGCCAGCTCGTTCTGCTCCAGGTCGAGCATTTTCCCGATCAGCGTCGTCCCGACCATGTCCAGGCTCAGAATGAACCGGTCCGGCTGGTTGGCCGTGGCGAACCGGGCGGAGGCGATCATGACCTTGCCCGCGGTGGCAATGCGCCAGAGCTGGAGCTGCCCGTCGCCGGCATGGTGCCGCAGGTAGTAGTAATTGCTGATGTCTTTGTAGCGCCCGCAGACGCCGCCGGCGGAGGTGTTGCGGCTCAACTCGGCGGTCACGACGCAGTTCGCCAGCTTATCGACCGCCGTGCCGTTGGACAGCGGGCCTTTGTAGATACTGAGCAGCTCATTGGTGCCCGAGCAGGTATACGTGCCGGCCGCCGGGTCGTGCTGCCAGGTTCCGGCGACGACCTGCCACTGGGCGACCGCATCCGGCGCATCGAAGCGGGTCTCATACAGGGTGCGCCCATAGACCGGTCCGGTCGTGAAGACAACGATGGCAGCGATGAAGGAAAGTGCTCGTGTCATGATCTGCTACCCTCCAAATCGAAACGAAACACACACATCTGCCGACATGCCTGCCGGCTGCACAGCCGAGCCTCACAGGTACGAGAATAGCACATTCCCCCGCCAAGCTCAAGCTCGCTCCGGCAGAATCGCTGAGGCAAGGGAGTGCATGGAACCGTCGAACACGGCAATGGTGGAGTGGGGCGCGCCCACTATTCCATTATTCCATGTTCCCTCCTACGCGTACGCGCGTTCGTAGATCGCGGTGGCGTCGTCGGGCGTCAGCTTCACCGGCGTCAGGGCGAAGAGCTTGCCCATCGTATGGAAGGCGTTCTCCGCCAGCCGGCGCAGGTCGGTCCGCTGGATGCCGAAGTCGCTGAGCGTGTGCCGCTCGAGACCGGCATTCCGGATGAGCTTCTTGAGACCCGTGAGGAACGCCAGCGCCTGCTCCTTTTCGGACAGGCCCTCGGTCCGCTCGCCCATCGCCCGGGCCAGGTCGGGGAACCGCGCGGGGTTCCGCTCGGCCAGGTAGCTGAAATAGGCGACCGAAAGCATCGTTAACCCCGCGCCGTGCGGGACCGTGGGGAAGCACGCGCTGACCGCGTGCTCCATCGAGTGGTGCGAGATGCAGCAGGAGAGGGACTCGCAGATGCCCGCCTCCGTATTGGCCCAGGCGAGCCAAGTCCGGGCCTCCAGGTTGCCGCCGTCCTGGACCGCGATGGGCAGGTACTTCGTGATCAGGCTCACTGCTTCCAGGGCCAGGTGGTCGCTGGTCGGCTGGTGGCACGTGGCCAGGTAGGATTCGACCGAATGGAAGAAGGCGTCCATGCCGGTATAGGCCGTCTGGTCCGGCGGGACGCTCACCATCAGCTCCGGATCGACGATCGACAGCTTGGGGAACGTGAAGGCATTGCCCCAGCCGATCTTCTCGTTGGTGTCGGTCTTCGTGATGACGGTCCAGGGGTCGGCCTCGGTCCCGGTGCCCGCGGTCGTCGGGATGGCGACAATCGGCAGGGCACCATTGGCGGGTGTCTGCCCGCCGCCGCTGCCGCCGTTGATATAGTCCCAGTACTTGCCCGGGTTGACCGCCATCACGGCGATGCTCTTGGCCGAGTCGATGGTGCTGCCCCCGCCCAGACCCAGGACGAAGTCGCATCGGTTCTTCTTCGCGACCTGGGCCGCTTCCTCGACGTGCTCGACCAGCGGGTTCGGCTGGATCCTGTCATAGACGGCCGCCTCGGCCCCATTGTCCTTGAGATAACCGATGACCTTATCGAGATAGCCGTGTTTGCGCATGGCCCCGGAGGCCCCGATGACGATCAGTGCCTTCTTGCCCGGCAGGAACGGCGTCGTCCCCAGCTCCTGGAGCTTCCCACACCCAAACAGAATCCGCGTCGGCATATAGTAGTTGAAGTTCAGATCCACCGTAGCACCCATTGTTCCCACCAGTTCCCAGTTCTCGGTTCCCAGTTCCCACTGGCCAGTCCTCAATTTCCGGCCGGCAACTGTTCACCGACCGCTGACCGGCGACCATCTTAGCCAATTCCCCCGCCGCTGCCCACCGATTTTCCCCGGTCGGTACCGGATGGCACGCCAGCTCGATAGAATACTGGAGTAATACGATATGCCGGCCTGGGGCCCGATTGGCCGCGTTTCGCTCGATTGCCCTCGTTCGTAGTGACGCCGTCAGGCGTCTTCGTAGCATGGGCGTCTCGCCCATGAGTATCACGGGCATCTTGCCCGTGCCGGCAGGGCGGGAGCCTGCCCGGAGCGAAGCCGAAGGGGTGCCCCTGGGTCCACGCCATCGCGGCCCGACCGCCGCGCAAATTGGCTTTGTTTTCTCGCGGCCGTCTGCGTACCTGATTCGCCATAACCCTTTTTCCCTAAAGCACTTACCCTTGCTACGCCTGTGCCAGAAATTGGCTTTGTTTCGCACGAAAAGCATGGGACGGGCATCCGGGAGTGATACCATAGTAATGCAGTAGGATTCGGCACATTCTCTGTACGGCGAGGGCTTGACATCTCGTTTGTTGTGACAAGAAGGACAATATGTAGGGTGGGTCGGGCTCCCAATCGCGATTCATCGCGATTGGGGTCCCGCTTGCCCCACCGATTCCTCTCTTGGGCCGCAATGAACACAGGAAGACGCAAGAGCGACCCAAGTCACGGCCCGAGCGCCGCGGGTCGCAGGCGCAGGCAGCAGGACTGGCCCTTCGTCCCGCGGCTCCGCGGACCTCGTCCCATACTTATAGACGCCTGGCGAAACTTGTATGTTCCATGAAAATATAAAATCGTGCATAAATCTCTACCCGCCGCATTTTTCCCTCCGCCCTTCACAGCCCTTCGGCTGCAACCAAAGAGAATAGAAAAGAGGCTCATCCGGCTTTAGCGTACTTCGATGGCTCTTGGGGACTCTGTCCCCAAACCCCTGAGATTTTCCGCTTTGGGCCCATAGCATCGCAGA
>VGYL01000528.1 GCA_016872975.1 Planctomycetota bacterium | reverse complement strand
TGCTTGTCTCGAACAAGCTGCGGAACCAGATCGATGTCGAGGAGCATGGCGCCAACTTCTACCTGGTCCTTGGGGCCAATGGCATTCTGTGCCTGTACCCGGAGAAGTGCTTTGAACAGCTCGTGCTGTCCGTGGCGCCGGGGGCGACGGCCCCGGATGAGGCGGTCGCTTTCGAGCGAATCAGTTTCGCCATGTCGAGCAAGGTCGAGCTCGACAACCAGGGCCGGCTGTTGCTGAACGAAAAGCTCCGCAAGCGGGCCGGTCTGAAGGAGGAAATCACACTGGTGGGTGTCCGGGACCACATTGAGCTTTGGAACACGCAGGACTGGGAGCAATATCTGTGCGACCACATGCCCCAGTACCAGAAGCAGATGACCCAAGCCCGGCAGTTTGTCATGCAGCAGCAGACGAAGGAATTATGACGCTGCGTTGGAGGCATCGTGGCAGGGATGGACAACCTTCGAATTGTCAATGAGAGTCTGGCGGGCGAGCGGCCCGTCGATGAGCAGACCCAGGCGGCAGTGGCGATTCTCGCCGAGCGGCTCCAGCGGCTCCAGCAGAGCAGCAGCCTCTTCGCCAAGATCGCGTTCTCGCCCCATGTGGACCGGCTCCAGCAGCAGGCCCAGGCGCTGGTAATGGGCTAAGGAATGGGATGTTGGAATGATGGAGTGATGGAATAATGGGTAGAGCGGGCCGCCTGTCTTGCCCCGGTATTCCAATATTCCAGTATTCCAATCTTCCGTGGATGATACCAACATAGAGCATAATCCGGTACTTGCCGGAGCGTTGGCCGAACAGATAAGCTGTCCGCAGGATGGGGTGATGGTCGATGTGACCGTTGGACACGGAGGTCACAGCTTTCTGTTCGGCCAGCAACTTGGCCCGGCGGGGACGCTGGTCGGGTTGGATCTCGACCCCAAGTCCCTGGAGCGGGCCCGGCAACGCCTGACGCCCCTGGCCTGCCAGGTCATTCTCGTGCAGTCCAATTTCTCCCAGGTCGCGGAACGTCTCGCCGAACTGGGGATCGGGGGAGTGGATTTCCTGTTGGCGGATCTGGGGCTGTGCTCCGCGCAGCTTTCCGACCGTGAAATTGGGCTGAGTTTTCGCACGGATATGCCGTTGGACATGAGAATTGACGCAAGCTTGGAGGTCACGGCGGCCGATATAATCAACAAATATGACGAAAAATCGCTGGCGAACCTGATTTTTGAATATGGGCAGGATCGTGCCTCGCGGCGCATCGCCCGGTACATCGTGCAGCGGCGACAGCGTGAGCCGATCACGACGACCGGGCAGTTGGCCGCGGTCGTCGCGAGTGCCCTGCGGACGCCCGGCGGCAAGCACAAGGCGCGACATCCGGCGACGCGGACGTTTCAGGCCCTGCGGATTGCGGTCAACCGGGAGTTGGACCATCTGCAGGACCTGTTGTCGGCGGCGCCGGGGCTGTTGAGAAAGGACGGCTATCTCGCCATTATCAGTTATCACAGTCTCGAAGACGGCCTGGTGAAGCGGGACTTCAAGGCCCGGGTGCAGGAAGGGATCTATCGCCTGTGCACCAAGAAGCCCATCACGCCGAGCCGCGAGGAGATCGCCGTCAACCACCGGGCCCGCAGCGCCAAGCTGAGAATCGCACAAAGGACCTGATGCGGCCCACAGAGGATCGAACGACCCGCGCTGGGACGAAGGAAACGTGACAACGGAGTAGAATCATGACGTCGGACGCAAAGATCGGTTTGCTCTTGGGGCTTGTCTTCATATTCGTGATTGCCTTCGTCATCAACGGCCTGCCCTCCTTGCGGCCGCCGGTCAGCAAGAACCAGGTGCCCATGGTCGTCGGGGCGGACGAGCATTTCACGGAGGGCATCACGGGCAAGACTCCGCAAGGGGTCACCCCGTGGGAGGCGTTTATCGATCAAGCGCGGCCGGACAGCCATCCGGCCCCGGCGGTGGTCGCCATGCCGAGGCCTGCGGCACCCCAGGAGGTGCCGCCGATGCCGGCATCGCTGGCGCCCCTGCCGGTGCAGCCGCAAACCGCGAGCCATGAGGGCGTCCGCTCGAGCTTCTCGCTGGAGAACCTGCTGCCCTCGGGCCCGGCGATCGTGCAGCGGGAGCCGGTCAGCACGATCAATCTCGATACGCCCCGGCCGGCGCCGGAGCTGCCTGCCGCCGGCGGGCGTGCCCCGGTGGCGATCGGCCCGCAGCCGCGGTCCGAGCCGGTTCTCTCGCCCCGGCCGGCGACGGCGCCGACCACGGTCGAGTCGCGCGAAGCCGCCCGGCCGGCCCTGACCTCGCCGCCGAGTATCCCGGGCGCCACGACCTACGTCGTCGTCGAGGGCGACAACCTGGGCGCGATCGCCAAGAAGGTGTATGGCCCCGAGGAAGGCAACCGGGTGGTCAACATCGACCGGATCTTCCAGGCCAATCAGATGACGATGCCGTCTCCCAACAGCGTCGCCGTGGGACAGAAGCTGATCATCCCGCCGCTGCCGAAGTCGACGGCCCCGGCCCCGGCCCGGCCGGCGCCCGCGCCCAATCCGAACCGGCCCGCGGATGTTCTGCCGCAGGATCACTTCGAGAGAGTCAGGACGCCTTCCGAATCGATGACAATCGCCGAGAAACTGGCGCCCTTGCGACGAGTCCCGGCTGCGGCCCCCGCTCCGGCCCCGACGGCGGAGGTCCGGTGGTACACGGTCCAGGACGGCGACAGCCTGTGGAAGATCGCGTCCAGCCAACTGGGCAGCGGCTCGCGCTGGGACGAGATCCAGAAGCTCAATACCGATATCCTGTCCAGCCAGGACGTGCTCAAGGTCATGCCCGGGACCCGGCTGCGCCTGCCACTGAAGTGATCGTCGATCGTTCGACGGTGGTGCGGCTCGTTTCGTCCGCCGTTGAACGCAGGGCGTGACGTCCGACGTGCAGTGTCACACGTAACGAGCCGCGCAACCGCAACCGGGTAACGATCGGTGTCTATGGTCTCTCGTCTGTGCTTCGTTCTCGTGGTGTTCTTTTTCGCGGCCACGCTCATCGTTGCCGTCCATCTGCGCGGCGCGGATCGGCGGGCCTTCTACCAGATTCGCGCCTACCGAATCGAGCAGGGTCGCCTGCAACAGGAGCTCTGGCAGAAGCAGCTTCGCGTCGAGAGCCTGATCAACCCGGCCTCGATTTCCCGCAAGCTGGGCGGCTGACGCACCGCGAACAGGCGCGCGCGTCGCTTCGGACCGCAAGGACCCGGTGAGTTGTGACGATCCAGGGAACACTGGCAGCACATGCGTTTCAGTTATTCCGGCAAGAATGCTCCGATCGACGCCGCCATCGCCGCCGGTGACGGCCGGCGCCAACTCGTTCTGATCGTTGTTCTTCTGTCCCTCGTGATCCTCGCCTTTCTCGGCCTGGCCGCCCGCTGCGTCCACCTGCAATACCTCCGCGCCGACCACTTCGCGGAAAAGAGCCTGATCCAGCAGCGGTCCTATCTGCCCCTGCCGCCGCAGCGGGGCGCCATCCTCGACTGTCGCGGCCGCGTCCTGGCCGCCAGCAGCCAGATCTGCACCATCTTCGCCGAGCCCCGGATCATCAAGGACCCCAAGGAGACCGCCACCCGCCTGGCCCCGGTTCTCAACCTCGGCGCCCACGAGATCTGCAAGCGCATTATCGACAGCAACAACCCGGGCTACGCGGTCCTCAAGACCGACGCCACCGAGGCCGAGTGCGAGGCCGCCCAGAGGCTGCACGGCATCGGCGTCCGCTACGACTGGCGCCGCAACTACCCCATGGGCCGGCTCGCCAGCCACCTCGTCGGCTTCACCAGCGCCGACAACCGGGGGATCGAGGGTATCGAATACGCCTTCGACCGCGACCTGCGCGGCAAGGGGGCCCGGCACATGTTCCTCGTCGATGTCCATCGCCGCCCGCTGGGCTTCTGCGTGCGGGACGAGCAGGACAGCGAGATGCCCATGCACGGGTCCGGTATCATCCTGACCCTCGATGCGACCATCCAGCAGTTCGTCCGCGAGGCCCTGCTCAAGCAGTACCAGGAGTTCGAGGCCGAGGCGGCCTCGGCGCTGGTGGCCGACCCCAAGACCGGCGCCATCCTGGCGATGGTCTCGCTGCCCGACTACGATCCCGGCGACGCGCGGCACACCGATCCCGGCCTGTTCACCAACCGCCTGCTGACCGACCAGTACGAGCCGGGCAGCATCATCAAGCCCATCGTCATGGCGATCGCCCTCGACACCCAGGTTGCCAATCGCTACGAGACGATCTTCTGCGAGAACGGCAACTACTCCGGCAAGGGCTTCGGCCGCATCGGCGAATACCGTAACGGGTTCGGCGATCTGACCCTGCAGGAGATCCTCATGGTCTCCAGCAACATCGGCATGGCCAAGATCGGCCAGCGCCTGGGGTCCGCCCGGTGCTACGAAGGGCTGCGGCTCTTCGGCTTCGGCCGCAAGCTGGGCCTGGAGCTGTCGGGCGAGGCCGAGGGCCTGCTGCGGCCGCCCGGCGTCTGGAACGGCTTCAGCATCACCCGCATCCCCTTCGGCCAGGAGATCTCCGTTACGTCCCTCCAGATGCTGCGGGCCTTCTGCATGCTCGCCAACGGCGGCCGGCTCGTCTGGCCGCACGTCGTCCGCGCCATGGTCACCGCCGACGGTACGGTTATCGACATGCAACCTTCACAGCCGCGCTTCGGCTACATCATCAAGCCCGACGTTGCCCGCTGGCTGGTCACCCGGGCGATGACCGCGGTCGTCAACGAGAAGACCGGCACCGGCGCCAGGGCCCGGCTCGACAAGTGGGAGGTCTTCGGCAAGACCGGCACCGGCCAGCTCGCCGCCCCGGGCAGCAAAGGCTATATCCCCAATGCCTACACCGCCTCCTTCATCGGCGGCGCCCCCGCCGACGATCCCCGGGTCGTGGTCCTCGTCTCGATCCGCAAGCCCAACGTCAAGCTCCGCAAAGGCTACACCGGCGGCACCGTCGCCGCCCCCGTGGCCGGCGCCATCCTCGAAAAAACCCTCACCTACCTGGGCGTCCCGCCGCAGTCCCCGGACGCCAGACGCCAGCGCATGATCGCCGCCGACCAGTGGAACCCCCATCTGGACGACCCCGAGCTGGAAAACACCTGGTGACCACCCGTTGAGCAGGTCCTGGCAATTCGCGCAGCCGTTTCGCGGCGGGTACCGGAATGATACTCTTGATATCGACTGTGGGTGCCACGGGGCTCCCCCAAAGATGCTCACCCCCGGCCATAGAGACTCACACTTTCCCAAAGATACTCACGTCTATC
>VGYL01000527.1 GCA_016872975.1 Planctomycetota bacterium | reverse complement strand
CCCGCGGCGGATCTCTTCTTCGTTGCGAGCGAGCACTATCCTGAGTACATAGGGGAAGTGAGGACGGCGATTGGGCGCGCGCAGGAACAGCGATGCCCGCTCAAGATAGTCCTCCGCGTACTGGCGCAGGTCTGCGACGAGGACGCCTGTTGCCTCCTCAACGGACGCGGCATTGGTGGCCCAGTCCAGTTCGTCCACAGTTATCGTCACCGAGCCATCGTCCTCGCGCATGACCTGAGGCCGCAGGGTGAAGGGCAGGAGAAGCACTTCGAGGTCCTCGCGGCTGATGAGCACCGCTTCCTGTCGGGCTCCCCGGCGGACCAACGCCGGCCGCAGTTCTTCCACGGCCTCATCGAACAACCGGCTGAACCGGCTGCGGGCTTCTGAGAACCTTGTGGGGATCAGCATGCACGACCACCTCACAAGCATAATAGCACGGATTGTACGTTCTGTGCAGACGGCATGCTGCTGCGCAACCTGACCAGGCGAAGGCCCCGCTCGCTGCTGACGGTCCTGGGCATCGCCCTCAGCATCGGCGCCACCGTTACCCTGTTGGGCGTGAGCCTGGGCCTGGTCGAGCAGGTTTCGACAGTGGTCTCAGAGGCCGGGAGCGAGCTGACGGTCGTGCAGCGCATCCCCAGGGGTCTGACCTTCGGCTATCTGGGCTCGATGCCCGACAGCATCGCGGAGGGGCTGGGAGCCCTGCCCGGCGTCGCCCGGGCAACTCCACTGGTGCTCGTCCCCGCGAGCATGACCCGGGAGATCATCTTCCTGATCTACGGGGTCGAGCCCGACGGCCCAGAGGTCGCGCGCGTGAAGATCACCTCGGGCCGGCGGCTGCGGCCCGGTGACGGGCCGGCCGTCATGCTGGGCAGGCGGGCTGCCGAAGGGATGGACAGGACGGTCGGGGATACCATAAGCGTCGGTGGGCGCGAGTTGCCGATCGTGGGCATCTATCGAAGCGGGGTCAGCCTGGAGGACGGTGGTGCAATGATGACCCTGCCCGCGGCCCGGGAGGCCTTCGGGCTGCAGGGCCGGGTCTCGCTTGTCAAGGTGAAGACCACCGACCCCAGGCAGCTACGCACGGTGCAGGCGACGATTGAGGCCCGATTCCCAGAAGTCGTCGCGATAACGTCCGAGGAGTTCGCCCGAGATCGGCTAAACCTGGAGGCTGCTGTGCAGGCGGCCTGGGCAGTCTCAGTCGTCGCGCTCCTGCTCAGCGTGCTGGCGGTGGCCAACACCATGGCCATGACGGTGGTAGAGAGGACGCGGGAGATCGGCATCCTCCTGGCTGTTGGGTGGAGCCGTGGCCGCATCACGGCGCTGGTCATGGCTGAAGCTGTACTGCTGAGCGCACTTGGAGGCCTGCTCGGGGTAGGGCTGGGCCTGGGTGCGCTGCACCTGTTGAGCGAGGGCTACAAGACCCTGCCACTGGCGACCTCTGTGGGCCCGGCGCTTCTGGTCGGTGCGATAGGCCTGGCGCTCGGCGTGGGCGCCATCGGAGGCCTGCTGCCTGCCTGGCGCGCTTCGAGGCTCGACCCGGTAGAGGCCTTGCGGACCGCATGAGCGCACCTGGTGTCAAGGCCCGCGCGCCTGCGGTCTTCGTGGGTGTAGACGTCGGGTCTGTCAGCGTCAATGTCGCGGGCGTGGATGGTAACTGCAGTCTCGTTGGAGAACCCGTCTACGTCTTGGTCGCAACGCACCCGTCCCCCATTGAGGCCCTGAAGGCCGCCTTCCTGCGTTTCCGCGCGCGCCTCCCGACCGGGTCGCGGATCTGCGGGGTGGGGACAACAGGGAGCGGCCGTGAACTCACCCGGCACATCCTTCGGGCCGACCTGACGCGGACCGAGATCTTCGCCCACGCCATGGGCTTCCTGACAGTCCTGGAGCACGGTTACCTGGACCCGGGATGCGGCCGGCCGGGCACGATCTTCGAGATAGGCGGCCAGGATTCCAAGGTGATCGTGTTTCATGGCGGAGTCCCAACCTACTTCAACATGAACAGCATCTGCTCGGCTGGCACAGGAGAGTTCCTCCAGCAGCTCGCCGACGAGATTGGCCTTTCGGTGGCCGAGCTGTGGCCCCTGGCGCTTGACGCCAAGCATCCGGCGCGCATCGACGCAACGTGCACGGTCTTCATCAAGCGCGACTTCCGCCACCTCACGCAGAAGGGCGTGCCGCTGGCCGACCGGCTCATGGGCGTCTGCCAGGCGATGGTCGCCAACTACCTGCGAAACGTCGTGGGCACGGCAGCGATCCCACCGCCGTACTACCTTCAGGGCGGTGTCGCGGGCAACGTGGGGGTTAGGGCAGCCTTCGAGGCTCATCTGGGGCATCCCGTGGAGGTCCCCGAATACTACGCCGCCATGGGCGCGATCGGGGTGGCCGCCACAGTGGCAATCGAGTTCGCCGGAAGGGACCGTCTGCCATTTGACGACGCGTTCCTGGCGCGCACCTTCGAGAGCCGTATGCGCCACTGCCATGGCTGCCACAACAACTGCGAGGTTACCGAGGCCACCGAGAGGGACGCAGACGGAGCCCCTCGCATCCTCGACCGGCTCGGGGGACGCTGCGAGCGCTCCCAGGACCCAAGGAACCTCCGGAACACCCCGGCCCGTACGAAGCCCCTTACCCTGCCCATGCGGCGCGAGGAGTCCTCGCACACCCTCAGGGCGATATTTGCCCTTCGGCCCAAGGTCCGGGAGGCCCAGGACCTCTACTTCGGCGGGATTGACGGGGGGTCTCGGGGGACCAAGTACGCGGTGGTCCGCTGCTGCGGCGAAGAGGTGGAGGCCGTCGGCGTGGGCGTGCTTGACACCGGCGGCGATGCCGTCGAGGCGATCCGAAGAGCCACAGAAGGCATCCGGCTTCTCCTGCCCGGCGGAGCCGCCCTCGGGGGCATCGGGGTGACCGGAAGCGCGGGGGAGCTCGCGCGGGACATCATCAGCACACGCTCCAGCGGTTGCGCCGACTACCTGAGCACCGAGCTGCTGGCCCATTTTGCCTGGGCGACCTGGCTCTACCCGGACGTGGGCACCGTCATGGAGGTCGGGGGCAACGACGCCAAAGTGATCGTCCGGCGCTTGGGCGGACTCGAGTTCGCCATGAACGACAAGTGTGCCGCAGGGACCGGCGCCTTCATCGAGGCGGTGGCTAAACGCTTCCACACCCCCCTGGAGACCTTCGGTTCGGTGGCCCTGTCCTCCACTGCTTCGGCACGCATCGCAGGACGCTGCGCGGTCTTTGGGGAGTCGGACATCATACACAAAGCGCGGATAGGCACTCCGGCCCCTGATCTGCTCATGGGCCTGGCGTCAGCGGTCTGCCGGACCTATCTATCAGATGTGGCCAGCAGCCGTGAACTGGTCCTTCCCATCGTCGCGCAGGGAGGGACGTTCCTCAACGACGCCGTTGTAGCCGCCTTCCGCGAGGCTCTTGGCCTCGATGAGGCGACATTCATCCGTCATCCGGACCCGCGCTTCGTGATCGGGGCAGGCGCGCTCGGCGCTGCCCTGCTGGCCTGCCTCCGGTTCGAAGAGGGCTGCAGCACGGCCTTCAAGGGATTCAAGGCCGTAGCGGCCCGGCAGTACGAGGCAGTCTCCCTGGACTGCGCACATCCCGAGTGTGAGCGCTCGTGTTCGGGAGTGGTAGCACTACTGGAGGAAGGGGTCCCTATTGCCGGCTACCGTTCGATCAACTGCCCGATGGGACTGTTTGAAGGACTGATCACATCCGAGCGCGTGGCTTCCTGCGTCCGGGCGTTGCTCGAGAGCCAGCCGTTTGGGCGGGAGGGAGGTTTCCCCGGTGCCGCCAAAGGTCGGCATCCCGCAGGCCCTCACCTACCACTATCGCTCGTTTCGCATCCTTGAGCGGTTCCTGCGCGAGGCAGGGGCCGAGGTGGTCTGCAGCCCCAGGACGACCCCAGGGATCCACGCGACGGCTGCGACCATTGGTAGCGCAGACTTCTGCCTCTCGCTGCGGTTGCTGATCGGGCACGTGCATCACCTGGTCACGAACCATCCCGACCTGGACTTCCTCCTCGTCCCCTACCTGTGCAGCGAGGACGGCGAGCGAACCACCACCTGCTCCAAGCACCGCGACGCGGGTGGAGTGGCGCTGCGATCGCTCACCCGAACCCTCGACCACCTCATCCAGCACAGCCCTCCGGCGGCGCGAAGGGCCGCTGTGCCGGTGCTCGAGTCAGCAGGAGTCCACCCTTCCGGAGGGCTGCGTCTGCCCGTGCTCCTGCAGCCCTACGTGTGGTCGCTGGAGCGCGAGGCCATGTTCAATGTCTGCTTCGGGGTGTACTGCGACGTCTTCGGGATCTCGCCAGCGGCCCGCATGGTCCAACCATTGGTCCCCCGCTCCCTGCGGCGGTACCTGGCTCCGTACATTCAGAGGTGCCTGGAGCCATTTGCCGTGGCGTACGAGACGATCATGCACCACGACGCCGGCGTGCTTAACGGGTTCCTGCCCGACGAGCGTGCGGTGCGCGTCGCTCTTGTGGGCCGGCACTACCTCATCGGTGAGCCGTTGCTCACCTGCGACCTCAAGGCGTGGTTCCTGAAGGCAGGAGCGAGCGTCATCACACCCGCAGATCTCCGGCCCGAAGACCTGCAGCCTGGGCCCGGGGCGCCGCAGATCTTCTACGACAGCCATTGGCTGTTCGATGCGATGGTCGAGTTCCTCGCTCCGCATGTGGACGGCTTCATCTTCGCCGGATCGTTCGGGTGCCACCCCGATGCCTTCATCCTGGACCTGCTCTTGGACCGGGCCAGGCAGATGGGGATTCCGGCCTGGCTCTTCCGCTACGACGAGCAGGCCGGGAGTGCCGGGTTCCAGACTCGTTACGAAACCATCTTGCGATTCCTCGAGCAGCGCCGGGATCGGAGGCTCGCCGGGAGGACCGGTCCTGTTGCGAACACCACTGTTGGCCCGCAGGCCCCTGTCGGCCACGCCTCCCGGGTGCCGCTGATCACCTGGCCGTACATGAGCGACGGCGTCGAGCTGGTCATGCGCGAACTCGCGCACCAGGCCGGCCTCACCCGGTACATCCTTCCGCCGAGGCCGATCAGCGAGACAACCCTAGGCCTGGGGAGCGAGACTTTTCCCGAGTCGTGCTGCCCCTACGCCTTCAGCACGGGCAGCCTCGCAGAGACGCTGGCTCACTATTTCAGGGCGCACCCTGAGGGTCCACCCCGGCGTATCGTGGTGCTTATGGCCCGGGGCGCTGGCCCCTGCTCCTTTGGCCTCTACCTCCACGGCCAGGCCCGCGACCTTCCCGAGGTCT
>VGYL01000526.1 GCA_016872975.1 Planctomycetota bacterium | reverse complement strand
CGCCGACCGCCTCATCACGGCCTACGACGGGACCGGCAAAGTGATCGTGGACACGGCCGGCACGCCGGGCCGGATCGTCGTCACCGGCCTCCATTCGCTCCTGCCGCTCCCGGCGGACGGCAGCAATGTCTCCGCCGGCGCCGTGGAGCTGAAGTGGCTCCTGCCCGACCCCTGCCAGCCCGGAAAGCCGGTCCTGGCGGACGTCTATTTCGGCACGGACCCGGACTTCCCGCTGGGCGGCTCGGTCCTGACGCCGCAGATCGTCAAGCAGAAGAGCGTGTCCTCGACCATCGTGCAGACCAAGCCCAAGACGCGGTACTACTGGGCCGTGGACCTCTACTTCGGCAATGCCCAGGATCCGGTGTTCGGCCCCATCTTCTCGTTCGTGGCCGACAACCTGGTGCCGGTGGTCAACGTCGGTGACGATGTGGTTGCCTGGCTGAAGGACGGCAGTGCCAAGGTCGCCCTGAACGCCGCCGTGATCGATGATGGTTTCCTGAAGCCCTACACGGTGAGCTGGAGCATCGTGAGCGAACCCGCGCCCGGCGCTGCCGCGCTGACCAATCCCAAGGTGGAGCGTACGACGGCGACGTTCAAAGCCACGGGGGCGTACGAGTTGAAGCTGGAGGCC
Source organism: Planctomycetota bacterium (assembly GCA_016872975.1). Taxonomy (GTDB): domain Bacteria; phylum Planctomycetota; class Phycisphaerae; order Sedimentisphaerales; family Anaerobacaceae; genus PLanc-01. Next base: position 4,665 of record VGYL01000526.1, on the reverse strand, counting down.
AACGACGGCGAATACACCGGCTCGGACACGGTCACCGTCAACGTGTATGCCAATAGCTGCGAAGCCGCCAAAGCGCAGCCCGGCTATCAGCCATTGCCCGGCGATCTCAACGGCGACTGCGTGGTCAATGACGCCGATCTGGCGATCCTGCAGGCCAACTGGCTCAAGTGCAACGCCCTGGACTGCAACGACGTGAGATAGCCGCGTCGCACCGTAACCCGGTGCTTGACAGCGGCCGAATCCTGTAGTAGAAAAGCCACAGAAGCACCGGCTTTCTTCGGAACACGGTATGCGGACAAGGGTCGATCGACAATTCGGGGCCGCCAGGATACCACCGTTGCGACGGGGCGGCGGGATCGTTCTGATTATTGACGAGGGAAAGCAATTGCTCTGAAAGAGCCGATAGCAGGATCATCGAGAGCCTTCCAGAGCAGCAAGTTCTGGAAGGCTTTCTTGTTAGAGGGTGTGTGAAAAGCCGGTTCTACGTGGCATGGGCTTGGGGTCCCCAACGCATAATTCCGCGTTGGGGGTCCCCTTCCAGCCCATGGATCATCGACGGGTGGCAGCGGCAAGGCCGTAGGCTTTGCGCAGGCCTTGCCGATGGGGGATGGCCTGAACCATCGGCAAGCTCCGAAGACTCCGCTTGCCGCTGCCACCCATTACTGAGCTGGATTTTCACACACCTTCTTCTTAGGATGTGACTTCGGTCCCAGGGAGATCAGGCTTACTTGGGGAGTCAATCATGCAGACGGCGGCGGTCATACGAGCGGCGACGCGGCGGGATATCCCGGCGCTGGTCGCCCTGTGGGAAGAGCTGATGGAATTCCACCGGGCCCGCGATCCGTTCTTTACGCCCTCGGCCAACGGCAGCCACATTTTTGCCCGGTTCGTCGAGGAGAATATCCGCAGCGATACGGCCTGCGTGCTGGTCGCCACGGTGGACGCGAAGATCGTGGGCTACTGCCAGGGGAATGTGGACCGGCATCCGCCCGCCCTGGCGGTCTCGGACTACGGCCAGATCCTCGACTTCGGCGTGACCGCCGCGTACCGCCGGACCGGCATCGGCGCGCAGATGTTCCGGGCGCTGCACGACTGGTTCCGCCAGGAAGGGATGCGCCGGATCGAGGTGCGCCACTCGACCTTCAACGAGATCGGCGCGGAGTTCTGGCCGAAGATGGGCTTCACGCCCTACCTCCAGACCCTGTTCCTGGAGCTGCCGTGAGTGTTTACGATTGATGATTTGTGATTTATGATTTGTGCTTTATGACTTAGGAAGGATGGAATCAGGGAACATTGGCACGATGGGTACCGCGAGGTGCGTCCATGCTCAGTATTCCAGTATTCCCACATTCCATCATTCCATTGTTCCATTGTTCCAAAGGGCCTTTTGATGGCGGATGAGAAGAAACACAATTATCGCGACACGTTGAACCTGCCCGAGACCGGCTTCTCGATGAAGGCGAATCTGGTCCAGCGCGAACCCCAGATGCGCAAGCAGTGGGCCCAGGACAAGATCTACGAGAAGATCCGTGCGGCCCGCCGGGGCGCCCTGCGGTACATTCTGCACGATGGGCCGCCGTACGCCAACGGCGATATTCACATGGGCCACGTGATCAACAAGGTCCTCAAGGATTTCGTGGTCAAGTACAAGACGATGGCGGGCTTCGACGCGCCCTACATCCCCGGCTGGGACTGCCATGGGTTGCCCATCGAGTCCAAGGTCGTCACCGACCTCGGCGAGAAGGCCCGGGAAATGCCCAAGGAGCAGATCCGCCGGGACTGCATGAAGTACGCCGGCAAGTACGTCAAGATCCAGAGCCGCCAGTTCCAGGATCTGGGCGTCTTCGGCGACTTCGACGAGCCGTACCTGACCTTCAAGCCCGCCTACGAAGCGGGCATCCTCGAGGTCTTCGCCGACCTCGTCGGCAAAGGCCTCGTCTACAAGCAGCTTAAGCCCATCCACTGGTGCGTCGGCTGCGAGACCGCCCTGGCCGAGGCGGAGCTGGAGTACAAGGACGTGTCCTCGCCCAGCATCTTCGTCAATTTCCCGGTCGCGGACGAGAGCCGCCGCCGCCTGGTCGAAATGGGACTGGTGACGGACGAGCAGGCCCGCGACGCGACCGTCAGCTTCATGATCTGGACGACCACGCCGTGGACGCTGGCTGCCAACCTGGCGGTCGCGGTCCATCCGTACCTCGATTACACCGCGATCCGCTACGAAAGAGACGGCCGCACCTACGTCTCTCTCGTCGCCGCGGAGCGTGTCAAAGCCGTCGCACACGCTGGCCGGCTCCAGGACGGCGCGTACACGGTCGCCGGCAAGACGGTCCGCGGCAGCGAGCTCGAAGGCCTGCGCTACCGGCATCCGTTCGTCGAGGGCAATCCGACCGGCAAGGACGCCTATATGGTGATCCTGGCCGACTACGTGACGATCGAGGATGGCACCGGCCTGGTGCACACGGCGCCCGGGCACGGGCTCGAAGATTATATGTCCGGCCAGAAGTATGGCCTGGCGGTGTATTCGCCAGTCCGGGATGACGGCACGTACGACGATACTGTCCCGCCGTGGCTGCGCGGCCGCTGCGTGCTCCACGTGGAGAAAGAAGTCAACGGCTGGCTCCAGGAGCACGGCTTACTGTTCGCCCAGGGCGAAATCCAACACAGCTACCCCCACTGCTGGCGCAGCCGGGACCCGGTGGTCTTCCGCGCCACGGAGCAGTGGTTCATCGGCGTGGACAAGGAGCTGCCCGAGACCGGCAGCACCCTGCGGCAAATGGCGATGGAAAACGTGGAGCGCGTGCAGTGGATTCCCGCGTGGGGGCAGAAGCGGATCGCGGGCATGCTCGAATCCCGGCCGGACTGGTGCATCAGCCGCCAGCGCAGTTGGGGTCTGCCGATCCCGGTCTTCGTCGCCGCGGACGGACGGTCGCTGTTGACGAAGGAATCCGTGCTGGCCGTGTCGAAGCACGTCGCCCGGCACGGCTCGGATAGCTGGTTCACCCACTCGCCTCGCCAGATCCTCGGCGACGACTTCCAGTTGCCCGAAGGCTTCCGCCTCGACGAGCTGCAGAAGGAAGAGAACATCTTCGACGTGTGGTTCGAGTCGGGCTGCAGTTGGTACAGCGTCTGCGCCAAGAGAGAGGGTTGGCCCGTGCCGGTGGACCTGTACCTGGAAGGCTCGGACCAGCATCGCGGGTGGTTCCAGCTCTCGCTGCTGCCGGCGCTCGGCGCGATCGGCACGGCCCCCTTCCGGAGCGTTCTGACCCACGGCTTCACCGTGGATGAGAAAGGCATGAAGCAATCGAAGTCGCTGGGCAATTACGTCAACGCCCAGGACGAGATCGCCAAGTACGGCTCGGACATCCTGCGACTGTGGGTCGCCAGCGTCAATTACCAGGAGGACGTCCGATGCACCGACGAGCTGATCGGCCGCACGCAGGACGCCTACCGCAAGATCCGCAATACGCTGCGCTACCTGTTCAGCAACATCAACGATTTCGACCCGCAGAAAAACGCGGTGCCGTACGAGCGGATGCACGAGATCGACCGCTGGGCGCTGCAGCGGCTCCAGAAGCTGATCGCCGAAGTGACGGCCGCCTACGACGACTTCGTCTTTCATCGGGTCTTCTCGCTCCTGTACACCTTCTGCACCGTGGACATGAGCAGTATCTACATGGACGTGTTGAAGGACCGGATGTACTGCGACGCCGCCGACAGCCCGTCCCGCCGCAGCGGTCAGACCGCGATGTACCGCGTCCTGAGCGCCCTCGTCCGACTGCTCGCACCGGTCCTGGTGCACACGATGGAAGAGGCCTGGGCCGCCCTGGCCCACAAGCCCGAACAGTGGGACAGCGTGCACCTGGCGCACCTGCCGCAGGTCGATCCGGCCATCGACTACGCCGCCGCGGAGACCCGGTGGGAAAGACTGATGGGCCTGCGGGATGAGGCGCTCCGCGTGCTGGAGGGTTTACGCCGGGACAAGATCATCGCCAGCAACCAGGAGGCCTCGCTCACGATGCACTGCACGCCGGAAGACGCCGCGGCCCTGAAGGACTTCGGCCTGCTCCAATTCGCGGCGTTGTGCATCGTCAGCGAGGTCAAGCTGCAAGAAGGCGCCGCGCAGACGACCGTCACCGCCGAGAAGAGCGCGCACGCCAAGTGCCAGCGGTGCTGGAATTACTGGCCCAGCGTCGGCGCCGACGCCGAGCATCCCGACATCTGCGCGCGCTGCGCGTCGGTGGTGAAAAGATAGGCTGGAGGTCGGAGGCTGGAGGTCGGAGACGGCAGTACCGCGTTTCGGAAATCCACCGGCCAACGGGAAGAGATTGCTTCGTCGCTGCGCTCCTCGCAATGACATGACTGGCGCTTGTATGTCATTGCGAGCGAGGCTCGCCGAGCGCGGCAATCTGCCACCATAGTCGCGGTACTTGTGAAATGCGGTACTAGGCCCCGTTCGTCGACCGGGTGGCAGCGGCAAGCGGAGTCTTCGGAGCTTGCCGATGGCGTGACGCCCTTTCCTCCAGCCCTCGGAAAAGCCTCCGGCCTTGCCGCTGCCACCCATAGTTATGGAACAGGCGAAAGGTGTGCACAGCACACCCTACGCGTTGGAGCGCCTCCGGTCTACCGCCTCCGGCCTCCCGCCTGCAACTGCTCGACGGCCTTGGC
>VGYL01000525.1 GCA_016872975.1 Planctomycetota bacterium | reverse complement strand
ACTGCCGCCGCCGGAGCCGATGCCGCCCTGGATGCCCGCCAGTCCGTGCGTGGCGTCGATCGTGCAGTCCTCGATCGCGGAGCCTTCGGCCGCCTGGTGCCGCAGGGCGACCGCGCCGGGATTGCCTTGGCCGATCACGATATCCAGATTGACCAGCATCTGGTTCATCGAGATGTTCGGCTGCTCGACCTCCGGGCCCAGACCGTCGGTCACGCGGCCGGCGGTGGTCGGGTTCGCATAGCCGCGGGCCCAGAAGTGGACGACGAGCTTGGGCTTCTGCGGATCGTCGAAACCGGGCGAGCGCGGCGCCAGCACCAGGCGCGGCCGCTGCGGACCGGCCCGCGAGCCGACCAGCAGGTTCGGGAACCGGTTCGCGCCCAGGACCCGCCCGTTGGACCGCCGGTACAGTTGCTGCGTGCAGACGAGCGTATCGGAGATCCGGTACGTGCCCGACGGGAAGAAGCACACCATCTGGTGGTCACGGGCGAAGTCGATGGCGGCCTGAAGCGCCCGGGTGGAATCCTCCCGGCCGCTCGGATCGGCCCGGAACGGCCCTTTCGTCACATCCACCAGGCCCAGGCCGGCGGTCCGCTGGTCCTCCAACTCCGCCGACACCGTCAGATTGACCAGATCCGGAAACGGCTCCCGGATGGTCGGGTGCACATAGCGGAGGTAGACCTCGCTGTCCGCCGTGCCCTTCGTGTCGCGGGCATCCTGCCCGCGCTGCGAGGGCGCGACGCCCTCGACACGCCCCACGGCCGCCGGTGCGATCGCCGTCAGGATAGCGATCAGCACCAGGAGAACATGGCTCATCCGGCCCGTGGACGTCGGCAGATGGAAGACTGCCCCACTCCCAGAGGTTCTGCCCCCGGACCCTCGGCATTTTCCGCTTTGCGCCGGTAGCACCGCAGGCACAAGACCGCCGACCGCGATTGTACGGAGGGTGCGTACCACGCACCATCCCCCTGCCGGGGCAGAACCGGCCGTGTTCCTCGTGGCGAGGGCATCTTGCCCTTGCGTGTCGCGGGCGTCCCGCCCGCGCTTCGAGGGCGTCCCGCCCTCGTCACAAAGAAGCAAGGCCAAGATGGCCTCGCGACGCAAGGGCGGGACGCCCTCGCCACGAGGGAGCCTCCTATCGTCCCAAAGCCTATTGTGCGTGGTGGAAAGGTCAGTCGCCGTCGGCATTACATGATTTCCTTCAGGCGTCCGCCCATGGTCACGCCTTCGGCGGCGGTGGGCATCACGCGGACATCGAGTCCCTGCGGATGCGGGAGCTTGCCCTCGGGATCGATGCCGAGCAGCTCGTACATGCCGGCGATCAGGTCGCAGGGATAGACGGGCCGGTCTTTGACGTTCTCGCCTTTCTCGTCGGAGGCCCCGACCACACGGCCGCCTTTGAATCCGCCGCCGGCGACCACGGCGGAGAAGACCCGGCCGAAGTGATTGCGTCCGCCGCTCCAGGGGGGCTCCCACTGGATCCTCGGGGTCCGGCCGAACTCGCCGCTCCACCAGATGATGGTGCTGTCGAGCAGGCCGCGCTCCGACAGGTCCTGGAGCAGAGTGGCCATGCCCTGGTCCATCTCGGGCAACTTGCGGCGCATGGCCTGGAAATGCTGCTTGTGCGTGTCCCAGCCGCCGTAGTTGATGGTGACATAGGGGACGCCGCGCTCGACCAGCCTGCGCGCGACCAGGCAGGACTGCCCGAACGTGCTGCGGCCGTACCGGTCCCGCAATTCGTTCGTCTCCTGGGAGAGGTCGAACACCTTGCCCGCGTCGCCGAGGATGAGCTCATAGGCCCCTTCCTCCGCCTGCTGGAACGCTTCCAGCGACTCGCTGCCCGGGGCGGCCCGGCCCAGGGTATCGAGCTTGCGGAGCAGGTCGCGCCGGTCCTTTTGCCGCTTGTCGGTGATGCCCTGGGCAACGACGCCTTCGACCGCGAACGGGGTCTGGGCGGGGTTGCCGCCGGTGGCAAAGGGCTTGTAGCGGGCTCCGAGGAACCCCGCCTCGGAGAACCGGCCCTGGGTCTGGGTCAGCACGATATAGGGCGGGATCAGCCCGGTGTAGCCGGCGTTGTAGCCCTTGAACAGCGAGACGACCGCCCCGACGCTCGGATAGACGTCCCGGCCGCCCGGGGGCCGCCCGGTCTGCACCATGTAGGCGGCGGTCTCATGCCCGTTGATGCCGTGGGTCATGCTGCGGATGATGGAGTACTTGTCCGCCTGCTGGGCCAGCAGGGGCAGCAACTCACCGATCATGATCCCGTCCACGTTGGTCGGAATCGCCTTGGCCAGGGACCCGCAGTAGTCGTAACCCGCCTCCGGCTTGGGATCGAACGTGTCCAGATGCGCCGGCCCGCCCCACATCCAGATCTGGATGACCGACTTGGCCTTGGCGTTTGTAGTGACGCCGTCAGGCGTTTCCTGCGCTGCCCTTACAGGCATACTACCAACGCGCAAGCCGTCGGCCAGCAATAGTCCCGCCGCACCCTGAAGGCTGCGGCGCATCACTTCGCGTCGGGAAATCGGCGTGCTCATAGTCGCAACTCCTTCTCCAAAGGAAAACGTCGAAGCAGACGGGCCGGCCGAAGCCGTAGAACCTCCAAGAAGATGAGCCTGCCTATGTCATTGCGAGGAGCGCAGCGACGAAGCAATCTCAATCCCCCAATAGCTGGAAGATTACTTCGCTTCGCTCGCAATGACATGGAAGGGGTCTTCATTCTATCAGAAGCTCTCAAGGGGCGACCGTCTTCTCCTTTTTGCCTTTTACCTTTCACTTTTTCCTTGCCGCATCAGTGCCGGTAGAGGAATTCCGCGCTGTTGATCAAGGCCCAGATCAGGTCCACGCCGGCCCCGCGCCGGTTCGCGCCGGCGGCCTGGAAATATGCGCCGATGGTCTTCAACTCCTCGTTCGTGGGGTACCGCGAGAGGATTGTCAGGTACAGTGCGTCGATGGGGTCGCGCGGCCGGCCTCGGGGCTGGAGGAGGGCCTGCAGCTTGGCGCTCTGCTCGATCTTGCGCTGCACGTGACTGGAATTGAGCAGGTGCAGCCGCTGGGCGGCCGTGGGGCGGTTGTTCCGCTCCGACTCCAGGCCGGTGTCACGCGCGGAGCGGCCGAACGTCTCGAGAAAAGGACTGGTGATACTGGCGTCCGCCAGGGCGATGGAGCGCAGGTCCTCCGGGATGAACGTGAACGGCTCCGGGATGGGGCTGGAGTACTGCTCGGTCGTGCCGGTGATCTGGCAGAGGGCGTCGATCAGCACCTCCGCCTCGAGCCGCCGCAGCGGGTAGCACGCGAAGTTGGCTTCCGCCGCCGTCGTGTCGCCGACGTCCCGTCCGTGCTCCGAAGGCGCGACGCCTTCGACCGTGGCATCGGCATCCTGCCGATGGCTCACGGGCCGGATGCCCATACCACGGTCCTCGGTCCCGGCGAGGGACGAAAGCTGGTAGATCTGCGAATTCAGGATCAGCCGGAAGAGATGCTTGAGATCGTAGCGGGCCGCGACCAGCTCCCCTTCCAGGTACACAAGTAATCGCGGATGACTGGGCGGGTTGTCCGGCCGGATGTCGTCCGGCTCATGAATGATCCCGCGGCCCACCAGCCAGGACCAGACGCGATTGACGATGTTCCGCGCGAACCAGGGGTTCCTGGCATCGATCAGCCAATCGGCGAAGACCTCGCGCGGGTCGCGGTCGGGAGGAATTTGGACGGTAGTCCCATCCGGGAAGACCGCCGTCTGAAGTTGGTCCGGCAGCACCCCCGCCCTCAGGGGTGGGTCTTGTGTCGAAGGCGTCTCCCCTTCGGAGCGCGGGCGGGACGCCCGCGACACGGGTGAATGATCCGCGTGGTTGGGGTCGAACAGGACGATCTCTTCCTTCCATTCCAGGGTAGGCTTGTAGCGGATCTGGGAGAAAAAGACCGCCATGTCCGCCCATTTCTCCTGCGGCCAGCTTTCCGGCCGCACCCCCATGAAGGTCAAGGCCACCGCTTGCGCCAAGGCTTGGGGCTCACGGCTCTGGACGGCCCGGTAAAAATTGACCTGGGGCACGCGGAAGTTGCTGCCGCTGGCCGTGAGCATCTCCCGGACGAACCGGTCGTAGGGCAAGTTCTCCTTGAGACAGGTGCGAATCCAGCGGTGGTAGGCCTGCACCGCGTTGGGCCACAGATTGATGGGGAACTCCGATTTGACCCGCAGCACGTCGCTCCACTTCATCGACCAGTAATCGGCAAACTCGTCCCTTTCCAGGAGCCGGTCGATCAGGGCGCTGCGCTTGTCCGGGTCCCGGTCCGCCAGAAACGCCCGTGCTTCGTCGGCGGTGGGCAGCGTGCCGATCACGTCCAGGTAGACCCGCCGGACAAAGACGGCATCCGAGCACAGGTTGGCGGGCACAATGCCCAACTGTCGCAGCCGGCCGAGCACCAGCTTGTCGATCTCCCCGCGCGGCTTGCCCACGGCGGGACCTTCAAAAGGATTGACCGCCCCCGCGGGATCATTCGCTTCCAACAGGGAATCGGACGCCGCCGGAGCCGGGGCCGCACGTTGGCCCGCTCGACCGGCCTTCGGCAGCGATTTCCTTCCCGCCGCCGGCGACTCGGTCGTGGACCAGGTCACACACAGGACCGTCACCAGGATCAAGGATACCTTTTTCATGCTCTGCCATTTCCAAGATACGCACACCGGTGCCCGCGTGCCACAACTCCCGCGTCCATTATAAGACGTTCCGCGCCGTTCTCAAATTGCATTGTACCCCAAACCGCTCGATTCCCGCGCCGGTCTCGTAACCTTCTGTTACGGCTGTACTCATATCCATCTATCGACCATCCCGGATAACAAAGGATGGGCGGCAGCGTCAAGCGCAGCTTGGCGATGGTCTTGTCGCCTTGGAAGCGAGCCATCGCTGTGGCCAGAGGTGTTGGCGATGCCACCCGGTTGCCACGGCAAGGTACTTCCCACAGTAGAGCTCTTTCTCTTTGGGAGAGAAGGTGTGCACAACACACCCTACGAATGACCGGGCGCCTTTGGCCTACGCGAGATGGGCGAAAACTCCGCGGATCGATGTTACCTCGGGCGGGTGCGTTGCCTTAGTCTGATGGAAAGACAAGGTACATGGACGTACCGTCAGGAGGTCGAACCATGAAGAAGGCACTGTTGATCGTCGGACTGGCGGCGGCATCGCTGCTGAGCGGCTGCCTGGTCGTGTATGAGGAGCACCGGGTGGTGAGACCCCCGCACGTCATCTATGGCCCGCCCTGCGGGGTCGTGGAAGTGGTTCCCGTGCCGCCTCCACATTGGCACTATCACCCTCCCC
>VGYL01000524.1 GCA_016872975.1 Planctomycetota bacterium | reverse complement strand
GGCGCAGCTCGTGCCCAGCTCGATCCAGTGGTCGTCGTCCAGCAGATCGACCATGCCGACCCGGATCACGTCGTCGGCCCGTGGGCTGCGATGCTCGAAATCGACCTCGATCCCCAGCGCGTACCGCCCGGTGGGATCGATCTGGAGCTTGTCGTAGTACCCGAACCAGTGGAACTTCGGCCCCCGGGTAATCGCCCGAACCGGGGCCGGTCCCGCTTGATCCTGTGCCTGTCCCGCTCCGGCCCAGCCGCAAGCGGTAGCCGCGGCCGCCGACCCTGCCGCCCAGCCCAGAAACTCCCGACGCCCCATCGTTACGTTACCCATTCGACATCTCCTTCTCTATAGGAACGTGTATGAAGACCCGGTTCTACGTGGCATGGGCTTGAGGTCCCCAACACCAAATTTCGCGTTGGGGGGCCCTTCCAGCCCATGAATCATCGGCGGGGTGCCGATGCCACCCAAGCCCGCGGGCAGGATGCCCGTGCCACTTCTCCCACACGTTCTCAGGCTCGACCCGACGAGCCCGATTCCCAGCCCCTCCTGGGGACATTGTAGGTCCTGCCCCGCCGTCTGCAACCGCAAAATGGGCACATCGCGGCTTCCGCGCCGGGGCGCATGCCACCGCCGGCCCCTTTGGCATCCTGGCACGCGGCAGGTGCATTTTCGCCCCAAGAATTCAGATCGCCAAATCCCGCCCCCGGCCCCCTTGACAATGGCGTTTCTGCCCCAAAAAATTCAGACCGCCAAATCATATACATGGCGATGTGAGGGCGACATCCAAGCTGGCGCCCCTGAAAACGCGGTTCTTGGTCCGTTGACAGGGGGTATTTGGCGGTCTGATTGGCGGTCTGAACTGGCGCCCCTAAAAACGCGGTCTTGGCACCTCGTGCCCGGGAGAGAACCCAAGAGAGACTCGCCTCTTGCCCCGTTCTCTCCCTCGAAAGTCACCCTCCCCAAGGCCTGACCCAGGGTAAACGCAAAGTCGTTTGCTGTGTGGGTGGCAGCGTCAAGCGGAGTCTTCGGAGCTTGGCGATGGCGGATTGCCCGTGCGTAAGACCCTCGCCAAGGCCCACCGGCCTTGACGCTGCCACCCGTCTTCGGGACTTTGCGCTTGCCCTGAGGCCCGACCGGCTCGTGCTTTACCAGAGCGTCGCGTATGGTACAATAGGGATGAAGAACGGTTGAGGTGAATCATGAACCCGAGAGCCGGAGCAGTTATGCCAAGGCGAAGATGAGGAACGGCATTTCACCATGATGGAGCATCTCAAATGGTCGGGCGCGGAAAAGCAGGTGGCCAAGCGGGCGTTCAACGCCGCACTGGAGAGGGAGTATGCCGAGCTCATGCACCAGACCCGCGAGAGGGTCGGCGCGATGCAGGAGGGCGACGACCTGTGGCGGCTGCACGACTTCCTGACGGACCAGAGGCGCAAGATCGACGACAAGTACGATTACCGGTACTCCCAGCTCGTCGTCGTTTTCGCCCGGCTGATCCACGAAGGCCGGCTGAGCCTCGACGAGCTGGAAGGCCTGCACGAAGACAAGCTGGAGAAGATCCGGGCGATTCTGTCGCTGGCCCGGAGGTAGGCTCATGCTCGCCGTTACGGGCACAACGCGTTAGAGAGGAATGTTATGGGCAGAGTGCGTGACATGATACGAGTCGACGGGCAGGAGTGCTGGACCCTGTTCGATACGGGGGCCCGCAATACGTACGTCGTGCCATCGGTTGCCCAAGTGCTTTCCACGACCGAGACTCCTCATTCGATTCGCACGGCGCTGGGCGGAAGTGTGAAAGAGACGACGCGGACCGCGCTGCTCCAAGCGGAGGTCGAAGGTCGTCTGATTTCGACTCACGCCATGGTCGTGGACGAGATCGGCAAGGACGAGGACGGCCGTCGCATCGAAATCCTGTTCGGCGCCCTGGCGATGCAGCAATGGGGCATCCGCACCATCCCCGACGAAGAGCGGCTCGACCTGAGCCACTATCCCGAGGAGTTTGTGGAGTTCTGATCATGACGCCGAGGGTGGAAGCTGTCGTGGCGAGGTGATTCTCCGGTATTCCTCTGATGACAAGGACGGCATTCATCGGGTCTGGGTATAATGGACTCTGAAAGGATGGTCTCAGGGAAGACAACGTGATGATGATTGAAGGGCACTGTCTATCGCGTGTATTCAAGTATTTGGGAGCTACTCCATGGGAACAGCCAAAGAGAAGATGACAGCAATCATCCAGCAGCAGCCGGACGATAGCTCATACGATGAAATCCTCCGAGAACTGGCGTTCGCGCGCATGGTCGATAGAGGTCTGGAGGACTCGCGAAGTGGACGTACCATCTCGGATGACGAGATGAAGCGCAGGATCGAATCATGGCAGAAGTAAGGTGGACCGAGGAGGCTACCAACTGGCTCAATGACATCTATGAGCATATCGCTCAGGACAATCCCGACGCCGCTGGCAGGGTAGTCACGGGCATCTACGAACGAGTGCGACTACTCAGGTCTTTTCCCGCCCTCGGGCATAGATACCGGGTGGAACCGGAAGGTGATATACGTATCCTGCTGTATGGTCACTATCGCATCGCCTATCTGGCCAAGGGAAGAGACACGATAGAGATTCTCGGCGTCTTCCACACGGCCATGGACATCGAGAGATATCTCCGATGAACTCACATGTTCCACGATCTTGTCCGCGTCAGAGGCCTGGATGATTTCCAACTGAAGCTCACTTTCGATGACGGCCGGTCGGGCGTGGTGGACTGCAAGCCGCTCATTGCCCGAGGCGGGGTCTTTGCGAAGCTGCGCGATCCGGCGGTGTTTCGGAGAGCGAAGGTGAATGAGGAGCTTGGTGTCGTCACGTGGGATGACGAGGTGGATATCGCGCCGGAGACGGCCTATCGTCTGGCCACAGGTGCTCCGTTGGCGGGATGGATGGAGGCCGATACGGAAGTTGTATGAGCGGATATGGCTGAAGGCCTTCCCGGCGGCCTCCTGGTCGCTCTGCACACGCTTGACATGAGTTCACGTGCGCGTTAACATGACTCCCATGAGCCGCGAAATCAGGTTCTATCGTACTGAAATTGGCCACTGTCCTGTCGAGGAGTTCTTTGGTTCGCTCAATGACAGGCAGGCTCAGAAAGTGACCTGGGTTCTGCGGCTGGTTGAGGAATTGGCAGTTGTTCCGGCCAAGTACCTCAAGAGAGATTACTTCAGGAGAAAGAGGCATGAGTGATCTTCAGGCATATATTGCTAAGAGGAAGAAACGAAGCCGCTCGTTCGCCGAGGGGTATGAGATCGGTTATGAACAGTTCAAGCTAGGCGTGCTTCTGCGGCAAGCCCGGGAGGCGGCCGGACTGACGCAAGAGGAGTTGGCGCGCCGGATGAACACCAGGAAATCGGCTATCAGCCGAATCGAGAATCATGCGGAGGACATCAAGCTCAGCACGTTGGAGAAGTTCGCGGAGGCCATCGGCAAGACCTTGCGTCTTCGGGTCGCCTGACTGCTCGCTCCTCTGCCCGACGGGGGGCTCGATGGGAGATCACATGGAAATGGAAATCGATTACAACAAGATTGATGAGTATACGCTGGCTCTTCTGCATCTGGTATCATTTCGGGATCGTGTCGTGGCCCGAGCATGGAAGTCGTTTGACTGGGAGACGATGAATCGTCTGCACGAGAAGGGGTATATTTCCGATCCCAAGAGCAAGAGCAAATCCGTCGTTCTCAGCGACGAAGGGCTCGCGCGTGCCGAGGAGCTGTTCGAGAAGCTTTTCGCCAAGTAGGGACAGGGTCGTTGGGGGTGGCCGATGCGGAAGTTGCATGACTGGAATCTGTCGTATGCGGAGGCCCGGCGGGTGCAGGGGGAGCTGGCCGGGAGGGTTCAGTTCGTGCCGTTGCGCAAGGAGCCGCGGCTCATTGGCGGGTTGGATTGTGCGTTCAGCAAGGACGGCAAGCGGATCTTCGCGGCGGCGGTCCTGCTGCGGGTCTCAGGTTTCCGGCACGGTCCGGACGGCGGGCTGGAGGCCTTCGAGTTCGAGCAGGTCGAGACGGTCACGGCGGTGCAGGAGGCACGCTTCCCCTATATCCCCGGCCTGCTGTCCTTTCGCGAGGCTCCCGTGTGCCTGGCGGCGGCGGCGAAACTCAGCCGGCCGCCGGACTTGTTCATCATCGATGGGCAGGGGGTCGCGCATCCGCGCCGGCTGGGGCTGGCGTCGCACTTGGGCTTGTTCCTTGAAAAGTCCACCATCGGCTGCGCCAAGAGCCGGCTGATCGGTGAGTTTCAAGAGCCTGGGAGCAGGAAAGGGGCCTGGAGCCTTCTGCGGGATGGGGACGAGGTGATTGGAGAGGTCGTGCGGACGCGCAGCGGCGTCAAGCCGGTCTTCGTCTCCGTCGGGCACCTGTGCACGCTGGAAAATGCCTCTACCGTAACTCTCGCCTGCACCACGAGATATCGCCTTCCCGAGCCGACGCGCCTGGCCCACCAGGCGGTCAGCAAGCTCCGATAACTCTGCACGGCATGAGCCTCCAGTAGCATGGGCATCTTGCCCATGAGTCGCAGGGCCATCTTGGCCCTGCCTTCACGGGCAAGATGCCCGTGGTACTCGTGGGCGCTCGCGCCCGTGCTACGGGCTTGCGGGCGGAGGATTTTTCGCGTAGATAAGAACAGATTGAGGCCCTGGAACGTAGTTGGGGCTGGGTTTTTTTGTGCGATGGACGACCCGGTTCGTACTGACGCCGTGAGGCGTTCTCTTCGTAGGTCGTGCGTCCCCGCACGACGTCGTGGCAGGGGCATCCTGCCCACGATCTGGAATCGACGGGCGCTTACGCCCATGCGGTTCACGGCGAGCGGGGACGTTCGCGCTGCGAAGGCACATGACGAACCGTCTGAGGGGCTTTACAGAGTTGTAGTTGTGCTTGGGGAAGGTCTCTATGGCGACGGATGTGAAGCAGATCGGCAACCTGGTCCAGCAGAAGAGCGACTTTGTGCGGTCGCTGTTCTCCGAGCTGGACAAGGTCATCGTCGGGCAACGCTACATGCTGGAACGGATGCTCATCGGCCTGCTGGCCAATGGGCATATTTTGTTGGAGGGCGTCCCGGGGTTGGCCAAGACGCTGGCGGTGACGGTCCTGTCCCGGGCGATCGACGCGGACTTTCGCCGGATCCAGTTCACGCCGGACCTGCTGCCTGCGGACCTGATCGGCACCCAGATCTACCGCCAGTCCGACGGCCAGTTCTACACCCGCAAGGGGCCGATCTTCGCCAATATCATCCTCGCCGACGAAATCAACCGGGCGCCCGCCAAGGTGCAGAGCGCC
>VGYL01000523.1 GCA_016872975.1 Planctomycetota bacterium | reverse complement strand
GATCGCGTCGAGGTCCGCTACGATCCCTTCGGCTCCCAAGAGACCGTCCTGATCTACTCGCTGAAGGGCGAGTACCTGGGCAAGGGGACCCTTCACGCCCGCGAAGAAGGAGAGCCAGCCTCCGCCGCACCCGCCCAGAAGCCCCAGTTCAGCTTCATCGACCTCCTGGTCCGGAAGCACGAAGAGGAGCTTCGCTCCATGACCCAGGGCATCGACTACCGCAAGGCCGTCATCGTGCGCCCCTGGCCCTTCCCCGATTTCGCCAAGACGGTCGCCCAGCTCATGGGACGAACCGGCGACCTCTCCTCCTTCAGCACCGATGAGCTCGAGTTCCTCCAGAAGCTCTACACCGCCGTACCCACGGTCACCCGGCCCCTCCTCGCCGAAGCCTTCGAGAAAGCGAACGAGAAGACCCTCCCCTACGTGGCCTACCAGCTCCAGCAGCTGGCCAGCAGAAAGGAGTCCTGATGTTCACCACCCACTTCAAGATGACCGCTCAGCCCTTCGTCGAAGGCCTTCCGGTCGATCGGCTGCAGAGGGACGAGCGGATCCAGCAGGGATTGGCCCGGCTGGAGTACCTGGCGCAGAGCGGAACCGTGGCCCTCATCACGGGCCACACCGGCGTGGGCAAGTCCTCCCTGATCAAGCTCTTCCTGGACTCGCTCAGCCGGAACCGCTACTCGCCCCTGTACATCCACCTCACCCACGGGGTCCCGGCCGGGGGTATTCTCCGGCTCATCGTCCGGAGCCTCGGCGAAGTCCCCAAGCGGGGCAAGGAGAGCCTCTTCCTTCAGATCCTGGAGAAGACCAAGGCCAGCGAGCCCATGACGCTCCTGGCCATCGACGAGGCGCACCTCCTGCCCCCCGTGACCCTGACCGACCTCCGGCTCCTGGTGAGCTCCGCCCTCAGCGATCGACCCCCCCTCAAGATCGTCCTCTGCGGACAGGAACCCCTCCGCGACGAACTCAAGAGGACCTGCCACGCCGATCTCCTCCACCGCATCAGCGTCCGCTACCACATGCCGCCCCTCAACCGGGATCAGACGGCGACCTACATCGACACTCAGATGCGAGGCGTCGGGGCTTCCGAGAAGGTCTTCGAGCCGGAGACCAAGTCCCTCATCCACGACTACGCCAACGGCTTCCCCCGGCAGATCAACAACATCGCCACGGCGTGCCTCCTGAACGCGGCCGCCAAGAACCTCCAGAAGGTCAACGCGGAACTCCTGAACGCCACCATGGCCGAGTTCCATCTGCCCTGAAGGAGGAGAACCATGCCCCGACGCTACTCCCCAGAGATGCTCAGGTCGCTGCGGAACGACATTCCCATCGACAAGCTGATCGCCAACGTCCTCGGCCTGCCCAACAAGCTCTCCGAGGGCTACTTCCGCTTCCTCTGCCCGATCTGCTCCGAGTTCAACACCGCCACGAACCCCAAGACCAACCTGGCGCGCTGCTTCGGCTGCGAGAAGAACTTCAACCCCATCGACATGGTCATGACCGTCTCCCACTGTACCTTCGTCGAGGCGGTCGAGTTTCTCTCGTCGCTGGCGCTGACCCGAGTATAGGCAGGCAGCTTCTGAACAGGGGGGCCGGGAAACCGGCCCCCTCATCTTTTCAGATCCTCATCCAAATAATCTGGGAAAAACAGTGTCAGATAATGTGAGCCTTAGCACCTGGGATTAAACCACTCCAGTGCCACGGGGCCGGAGGGCGCTGCAAGGTCCACCGTCGCTTCTCCGCCGCCAGGCACGTAAACAAGAGACTCCATGACAGGCGCCCAATTGCCACAAGTATCCCCGCTGCGTCTCCCGTGCCCGGTACAGACGCGCTCGCCATCGTGGCGCACGCAATCACCATCAGCCACCGACTCGTCATCGTTGAGGAATTCCCGCCGAGTCGCCGCCGGGCTGGTTCTTGTGCTGACGTTCATCTTCTGTCCTCCGAACCAACTTCTATTTCCCACTGGCTTTGTATTCATGGGCGCCGATGTCGCAAGCGCGGCCCTGGGGCCGAGGCGTGCCGTCGATGTCTTCCGTGATTTCCTTCTGCGCTGAACCGGAGCCGACCTGCGGCGCGGCCCCGGCGTCAATCGCAGGGCTGCCGGCCTTCAGGTGGGCGTCGGCGGGGCCCACCAGGCCAGGGTCCACGTAGCGCGAATGCGCCTCGCCCGCGACCTTCTGATACTCCTCGAACGTGGCGTACTCCTTGCCGGCGTGCTGCCACTTCGGCGATCCACTCGTGCTCCAGTAGATGTTGTAGTCCAGCGTCTTCTGGGGCATTGCTTCCGCCGGCCAGTCGATGAACCGTTCACAGTCCACGAAGATATTGTTGCGAACGTCGTTCTCCTTACTCTGCGGGCCCAAGCCGACGGCGACCGCGCAGCCGACCAGCGTGTTGTGGAAAACGAGGTTGGCAGACTGGGTCATGCTGATGGCCCGCTTCTTCCCCTCGCCGTAGAACACGTTGTTGTACACCCAGTTCTCGTCGCGGGCCCAGAGGATCACGGTGGTTTCGTATCTCTTTCGCGGGGTGTTGTCCCAGAACTGCACGGGTTTGCGGAAGATGTTGCCGTAGATGCGGAAGCCTTCCTTGCCGGCGCTGCCGTCACCGGCGTACTGGTGGACGGCCGCCCCGCTAATCTCCTCGAACACGTTGTTGCGGACCACGAGTGCCGCCGAACTCCCGTACAGGCCGTGGTTGAACTTGGTCGAGCCGATCTTCTGGAATGTGTTGCCTTCGATCACGCAGTTCTCAGGTGTGGGAAGGATGCCCTGGCTGGCGATCGAGCGGATGACACAATTGCGGATGGTGATATCGCGGGTGGAGCGATGCAAATGGAACCCGCGAAAACCGTACTCAAGCGTCAGCCCATCGAAGATGGTGTGGTGGCAGGAGATCAGTCCGATGATGTTCGCTGGCGCGGTCCGCATGTCGGACTTGTTGGGATCGGAGCCGTCTGGCAGCCAGACGTACAGGGTCGAGGCGTCCTCGTCCACGTAGAAAGAGCTCGGATACATCTCATCGACCGACGGCACAGGGTGATTCTGCCCGTGGCCGACCAACGGCAGTCCGTTGCAGAAAACGCTCATCAGGACGCCGGCCTTCCGGTCGTAGGGCATGGAGTAGATGGCGCCCTTGACGTGCTTGAAGACCGCTGGAGGGACGACCTCGCCGGCCGTCAGCAGCACCTCGCCGTCGCCGTATGCCTTGTAGGTGATGGGGGCATCCTTGGTGCCGGCCTTGCTGAAGGTGAAGGCCGACTGGCCGGCGCCGGCCCTCGAATACACGCCGGCCCTGATGCGAACCGTGTCGCCCCGCTCGACGGAGTCGGCCGCCTTCCTGAGCGTTGCCCACGGCTGCGCCTCGGTTCCGGGGTTGTCGTCTTTTCCGTTGGGCGCCACAAAGTAGGTGACCGGATCGTGCGACGGCGGCGGCGGTTCTATTTCCGTCGGGTCGTTGGCAACGAAGGCCCCGACCTGGAATTCCGGCCGCTGCGCCCAGGACTCGGGGGCGCGGGGACGCGCTACGCCGTCCTTGCCCACTTCCATCACGGCGCCGACGCCGGGCGGAACGGGGCTGTCGTCCTTCAGACGGAAGTCGGCCTTCTCCGGATCGACGAACATCGGATCGCCCTCGGTGAAGTTGTTGGATACGACCGGGTTGGTGTTCGTTGCGGCGTGAACGGCAGCTCGTCCGCCCGTCTTCTTATCCCCGAACTCAGCAATCCCGCTGCTTCCGCCGACAATGATGTTGTTCTTGATCTCGGCGCTCTTGGTGTCCCTGACATCGAGCCCCGGCTTATTGTTGTAGAGGGTGTTGTTGTAGAACTTGGTGCCGGCGCCGCGGACCATGACGCCGACGTGATTGTCGGCGAAGACGTTGTTGTAGGCCACGTTGCCGTTGCCAATGCCGATGATCGCTCCCGCGATGCCGTTGTGGTGCGAGTAATTGTTGCGGATGATGTTGTTGTCGGCGCGCTTGGGTGACTGCGTGTAGATGTGGATGCCGAACCCCTTGTTGCAGGAGAACTCGCAGCCGTCAATGACGTTGTTGTCCGTGCCGGCGTAAATGCCGTGGTGCAGGCCGGTGGTGCCGTTATGGTGTACCTTCAGGTTGATGAACTCGCACTGATTGCCCGACGAGCAGATGCCCGAACTGTGGCCGTTCGTCATGGTGCAATTCTCGACGCGGATGTGGTGCGGCACCGGGTCGCTGCCCCAGATCACCAGCGTGTGCTGGTGGATCTTGGCGGCGCCGTTGTGCCCGTCCAGGTTCAGCCCCCGCAGCGTGATGTAGCACTTTCCCTTGATGCTGATGACGCTGTCCTGACTCGTACCGGATTGCGGGGCGGGCCGGACTGTCACGACCTCCTGCTTGTAGTTGGACACCGTGACCCGGGCCTCCGGCGTGCCCGATGGGATGGCGTCCTTGGGATACTCTGCGTAGTCGCCGCCGCGGATGTAGAGCGTGTCGCCGGGCTTGAGTTGCTTGACGCCGTGGTTGAGGGTCAGCCAGGGCGAGTCGATGCTTCCCTTGTTCTGGTCTTTTCCACCCTCCGCCAAACCGTCGCCGCCCACGCCATCGGCGTAATAGTCGGCGGCCAGGGTGAACGAGACCGGCGCGGCAAGGGGAAGCATCACCAACAGTGCGGCCAAGGCAAGGCTTCTGGGGTGCATTGCATGATCCTCCGTCGGGATGTCGCCGACTAATACTGACAACTGACACATGATCCTCTTCATCGTTTCTCTCCTCGTGGGTTCGCAGTATGAAATGTTGTGGCCAATTAACTACCAGGATACGACCTCCGTACTGTCCTCATGAAACAGCTTCCATTTGCGGGTAAACGTGATAATCGCCGGTTCGTGGCCGAGTTGCTTTCCCTTGAGCGGGCCGTCGACGGCGACGCCCCGCGTGCGATTCCACAACGAGCCGGTCTGTTCATCGCGAATCAAACCGTTGTCCGCGGCCACGAACGTCAAGTCGCGATCGTCCAGCCGTCGCGAGAACAACCGAGCGGCAGTGCTCTCGGGATCGAACGTCAGGAGCAACCGCTGGCCGTCCAGCGTCAGGTTCTGGACGGAAGATATTCGCAGCGTGGCGAATGTCGCGTGAAAGTGCTTTCCATTCACGACGAAACCGTAGGCGAACCGTTCCGGTTTCGTATAGAACTCAGCCCCATAGTCCTTCGACGAACGGCTCAGGTTGAGCACGGTCGTGTCGGGATGTTCGTTCCGCCACGCTTTCCAGGTCATGGTGTCGGCGATCAATTGCGGCAGCGTTTCGCCCTTCAACGGGCCATGCACGCACTC
>VGYL01000522.1 GCA_016872975.1 Planctomycetota bacterium | reverse complement strand
GACCCGCAGGGCGACCATGCTGGCCTTGTAGTCCTCCGGCGAGCCCAACCCGAAAATGCACGAGACCGACGCCACCACGATGCAGTCGCGCCGCGACGACAGGCTCGTCGTGGCCGAGAGCCGCAGCCGGTCCAGGTCCGAGTTGCGCGAGGCGTCCTTTTCGATATAGATGTCGCGCTGCGGGATGTACGCCTCCGGCTGGTAGTAGTCGTAGTAGCTGACAAAGTACTCGACCGCGTTCTCGGGGAAGAGCTCTTTGAACTCCTCGTAGAGCTGGGCGGCCAGGGTCTTGTTGTGGGAGATGACCAGCACGGGCCGGTCGAACCGGGCAATGACGTTGGCCATGGTGAAGGTCTTGCCGCTGCCGGTAACACCCATGAGAGTCTGGAACTTCTTGCCTTCGCGCAGGCTTTGGGCGAGCCGCTCAATCGCCTGCGGCTGATCGCCGGAAGGTCGAAACTGGTTGTTTAGTTTGAAAGTACCCATGTCTTGCTCGCGCGGATTTCCGCTTTCACGGACAGCGTGGACGGCGTGGACTTCATGGACGCAGTGGACGCGCTGCCGGTCCACCCTGTCCATGCCATCCACAGAGTCCATCACGTCCATCTCGCACCGGCGGCTACGGGGCAATCCGGCGCTTTGGGCGCGGGTCCTCGCACTCCCTCGGCGACCGGTCGCCACAGTATATATGCCGCAGAGGCGCGACTTGTTTGGGCGCGGTTCACCGCCCGACATCGTACCCCGGCCGGGCCGGCAACGCAATGGGCCGGGCGTCGGACGAGCGAGCTTGTCCGGGCCGGGTGCTACGGCAGCAGTTGCGGGTACACGATGGCGGCCAGCAGGGCGCGGCCGTATTTCTGCCATAGGACCGCTTCGCTCTGCTTCGTGGCCGCGGCGGGCAATTCCAGTGTGATCGTGGGGATGCCCAGAGTATCGCCGGTGTAGGAGCCGAGCGAGCCGGGCCGGGCGCCCAGCTTCTTGACGGGCAGATCGCAGTTCTGCGCCATCCGGGCCGCAATGGCCTGGCCGGGCCCGTCATAGTCGATGCAGTCCAGAGGCTGGTGGATGCTGACAATGCGATTCGGCGCGTATTCCTTGATGATCGCTTGCAGGATCTGGGACTCCGGCTCCGTCAGGGGTCGAAGCCCATGGTTCTCGTTGTCCACCCGGTTGGTGGTCTCGAAATTGCGGTTCAAGTCGATGCCGCGGGCATTCTCGCGGGTGTTCGCGGCCAGGCCGTCCGGATTGGCGACGGGCATCACCACGACCTGGCGGCCCTCCAGTAAGTGCGGATGGTCCTGCAGGTGGTCCACCAGCCGGCTCACCAAAGGGGTCCCGGCGGGCTCGTTGCCATGGATCGTGGCCATGATCAGTATCGTCTCGGGGCCCTGGCCGACGATCTGGACGCGGATCGGCCGGCCCTGGACGGAGCGTCCGACCACCCGCTGTCGCGGCGGCGGCGTCCGGGCCGGCGGCAGGTCCAGCCGCCGCTGCTCGCCGGTGATGCGTGGCCTCGGCTCCGGGTCATAGCAGCCGGTCAAACCTACCGCCAGGACAGCCAAGAGGGTGATTCGTACGATGATAGACCGTTCCCTATCCATAGGCGACTTTCCTACAAGGGGTCAAGCCCCCAACCAATATCCCCAAGAAACGTGCCCCAAAGTATAGGCTGCCACGCGCCACAATGCAACAGGCGACCGCCGGGGACGCGAAAAATGTAGAAATGCGGGCTGGTAGCCCGATGAAACAAGCGGCAAGGATGGTCGTATTATTGAGGATTGACAACCGACCGACGAACTACGATCCTTGGACGGGGATTCATGGCCTTCGCACGCGGCAAAATACGGTTCTTCTCCTACGCGGTCATGGCGACGTTCATCGCCACGGCGGCCTACATCGGCCCCGGACTCTACCAGCGGGCCATGACCATCCATGAGCTGCTCACCGAGAACCGCGAGCTCAAGCAGGCCATCAGCAATCTGACCGACGAGGACCAGATCGGCTATGCCAAGGTTCTCTCCCAGTGGCAGGAGAACGGCCGCCAGTTGACCACGATCCGCTTCGTCGAGACCGCCCGTGACGACAAGACCAAGATCATCCTCCAGCGGGAGTGCACGATCGAAGGGGACGTCATCCATTTCGACGCCCTGATCGTCAAATTCGAGGATAAGATGGTCATGGACGGCAAGTCGCGGGCCATGTACCTGTGACGCCGCATCTACGGCGAGAACACACCGCGCCAGCGGGGAGATCAATCCCAAGCACCAAACGCGAAGAAAACTCCAAACCTCTCGCGCCGAGCCCCGTCCATGGTTTGGGTCATTGAGATTTTGGATTTTGGATTTGTTTGGGATTTGGAGTTTGGTGCTTGGTGCTTGGGATTTCGGTCTCTGGTGCTTCGCCTGCCGTTGTCTCCTCAGGCAGCCCCCTCCCGGCTCCCGCGCGAAGAATCCCTTGCACCTTCTGCCCGAAACGGTCATCATGGTGTCCACGTCAGGATCATGGACCCAGGTGCCATAATGGTGGAGAAATCACAATGAGACAGGCCCCCCATACCTCCGAGTCGGTACCGCAGGAATCTTCGCGTCGGGACGTTTTGAAGTGGAGCGGTAAACTTGCGGCCGCCTCCGCGCTGACCGGGGTCTCGATCCCCATGGTGCATGGGGCGAGCGACGACACGATCCGGCTGGCCCTGATCGGCTGCGGCGGGCGCGGCTGCGGGGCAGCGGTCAATGCCTTCGACTCGCCCAACGGGCCGGTCAAGCTGATCGCCATGGCCGACTTCTTCGAGGACCGCTTGACCCGAGCCCACAAGAACCTCAGCGAGCCCTACGGAGCGAAGATGGACGTGCCGCCGGAGCGGCGGTTCGCGGGCTTCAACGCCTGGCGCCAGGCCATCGACGCCCTGCGGCCGGGCGACGTGGCCATGCTGGCCGGCTACGCGGGCTTTCGGCCCCAGCAGTTGGAATACGCGGTCGAAAAAGGCATCCACGTCTTCATGGAGAAGTCGTTCGCGACCGATCCGCCGGCGGTGCGGCGGGTGATCGCGGCGGGTGCGGCCGCCGAGAAGAAGAACCTCAAGATCGCCGCCGGCCTTCAATGCCGCCATTCGCGCAACCGCCAGGAGCTGATTCAACGGATGCGGGACGGCCAACTGGGCGATGTCCAACTGATCCGCGCCTACCGGATGCAGGCGTGCGGAGCACTGGGCCGCCGGCCGGCGACCGTGAAGGACCTGCACTGGCAGATTCGCAACTTCACCCATTTTATGTGGGTCTCGGGCGCCCTGTTCGCGGAGATGAACATCCACCAGATCGACGAGATCTGCTGGATCAAGGACGCCTGGCCGGTGTCCGCTCATGGCATCAGCGGCCGCACGGCCGACAGCACCGACTGCGGCCAGAACCTCGACTCGTTTACTATCGAGTGGACCTTCCCCGACGGCACGAAGGCGTATGACGTGGTCCGCTGGCTGCCAAAGTGCCACACCGAGTTCGCCACGTACATTCACGGGACCAAGTGTGCCGCCCAGTTCTCCGGCAGCAATCACGACGGCATCGTCCACATCTACAAGGACCAGCGCTGCGCCAACGACAACATCGCCTGGCGGGCCCCCAAGGAGCCGATCACGCCCTGGCAGGCGGAGTGGGATGTCCTGCTCGACGCCATCCGCCGCGACCGGCCGCACAATGAGGCCAAGCGGGCGGCACTATCGAACCTTGCCGACATCATGGGCCGGGCCGCCGCCCACTCGGGCCAGATCGTCACCTGGGATCAGGCCATGGCCTCGGACTTCCGCTTCTGTCCCAACATCGACCACCTGACCGACGACAGCGACCCACCCGTCAAAGCCGACGACCAGGGCCGCTACCCCGTCCCCATCCCCGGCCAGTGGACGGAGATCTGAACCGTCGTCGTAGGGCGAGCGCGGGTTCCCAAACGCGATTCATCGCGTTTGGGCTCCCCGTCCGCGCTCGCCTATCTGCGGCTGGGTGGCACGTCAAGCGCAGCTTGGCGATGGTCTGCAACGTGGCGAGGCCGCGCAACAACCGTCATGCACCCTGGCCCTGTCCGGAGCTTGCAGGAACGAGCCAATCTGCTATGATAAGCAGTGTGGAAACATAGGAATCCTCGGAGCCGGTGCGGCGTCGTTATGGTTAGGATCTCGGATGAGACAATTCAGGAGATGGCGCAGCGGATCGTCCGCGAGGTCGATCCCCAGAAGATCCTGCTGTTCGGCTCCTGGGCCCGCGGCGAGGCGAGCGAACACTCCGACGTAGATCTACTGGTAGTCGAGCGTGAGCCGTTCGGTGAGCATCGCAGCCGTTACCAGGAGGCCGCCCGCATCTGGCGGTGCCTGTCCGACTTCCGCGTGCCGAAAGACATTCTGCTCTATTCCGTCAGCGAGATAGAACAGTGGAAGGATTCGCGCTATCATGTGATCGGCCAAGCCCTGAGAGAGGGAAGGATCCTCTATGAGTCCGACTGACATGCCCCGTGATTTGCTCATGCTGGCCGAAGGGGACTACCGGGCGGCACTGATCCTCGCACATGCGGATGACCCGCAAATGATCGCTGCGGGCTTTCATCTGCAGCAGGCGGTCGAGAAGTCCCTGAAAGCCTGGCTGGCCCTCAAAGGCATGGACTACCCGAAGACTCACGACCTGAGTCTGCTGCTCAGACTGCTCGAAGACGAAGGGGAGAATATCGAAGCATTCTGGAGCCTGCTGGAGTTGAACCCTTTCGCCATTCAATTCCGCTACGAGGTGGCGGGCGAGCCTTTCCCTCGTTTCGAGCACCTCGCCCGACTGGCCGAAAAACTCCTCGTTGCGGTCCGGTTTCTTCTGGCGCGAGGCTGACACTCATCGATTCCGAGCCTCCCACCACAGCCGCGGATAGTCCTTGCCTTCATCGATCCACCAGATATCGTCCGTGCCATTGGCCGTCTCGCCCACGAAATCCCAGCCGGCATCCAGGAAGGTCTTGGCCATCCGCATCTCGGTCGTGGTCTTGCCTGACCCGCCGCCACTGAGGAGTTGCCCCGACGTTTCGATGTCCCAAAAACAATCCGTCACTTGGCCCTGAGCTACCGCGACCAGCCCGCCGGTATACCGGCGTCCCAGGACTGTACCTGCACTGTAAGAGCGTACCACCACTCCCGAGTTCTTTCCCACCAATCCGGCAACATAGTACCCCCAGGGCGATTGCACCATAAGTCATTTTCCGACAAGGACTTCTTCGAGATAGGTTTCATCCCAGGCGGCGGTGAGACGTTTGTTCTTGATTCCGACCTTGAGAGTCGTGTTGTTCTTGAGCAAGCTCA